>JBKPNP010000669.1:0-5086 GCA_046732775.1 Acidobacteriota bacterium | reverse complement strand
CATCTTTGTGTTGGTCGTAGTAACTGCGCAGCTCGTCGTCGCTGGGTTGCATTTTCTCGGCGAGTTTGTCGGCAGAGATGATCGCGTAAGAGACATCGAAATCGGTATTACTGCGTTGGAATTCCTCCTGAACTTCTGTGTCCGAAACTTTGACCGCGGCAGTGACAAACGCTTTAAGTTTCTCCTGGGCAATCTCGTCGCGTACAGTACGCTCGAACGATTCAACGTCGCCGTAACGCGCAGTCACTGACTGCCGGTAGCGGTCCATACCAATGAACGCACCCGAAGCGTCGGCAAACTGTTTGTAAATCTTCTGCGCCACCTCCTGATCGCTCGCGCCCAACCCTAAACGCGCTGCTTCCTGAGCCACCACGCGATCGCGCACCAATCCATCCACGAAGCGTTTGTAGCCGCCGAGCTGAGCCATGCTGATGCGGCCGCCAAACATTTGCATGTAGTTATCTCTGAGACGCGCGACATCAGCGACGGTGATTTCCTCGCCATTCACGTTGGCAACTACCGAAGTATTTTTGGCCGGATCTAAGTTGCTGCTGTTCCGTCCGGGCGCATAAAACACGATGAGGCTGACAGCCATTAATACGGCAAACCCGACAATTATGATGCTGCGGGTGCGTTCCAGCCGCGAGAGTTGTTTGAGCATATTTTACCTTTCCAGCAAATGGCGGATTGTAAAGGAGAGGCGATGAGTGCGCAAACGGGCAGCGGTGAGCAGTGGGCAGTCGGCAGTAAGCAGTGGGCAGTGAGCACTGCCCCCTGCCCACCACCTAATTGCCGCTTTTGAGTCTGGATGTTATTTTAAACGCTACGAATGAACTCGATTGGCAACTCAGCGGCGCTGTGGATCGGTTTCTCGCTGTTCATCCTTTTCATGCTGAGTCTGGACCTCGGACTCTTCAACCGTAAAGCTCACGCAATTAAATATCGGGAAGCGGCGATCTGGAGTGCTGTCTGGATAACGCTCGCAATGGTCTTCGCGGGCATCGTTTTCTGGACGCAGGGAACGGACCTGGGGCTCAAGTTTCTCACCGGTTATGTCATCGAGCTTTCGCTTTCCGTCGACAACCTGTTCGTCTTTCTATTGATCTTTTCATTCTTCAAGGTGCCCGCGAAGGTGCAGCACCGCGTGCTCTTCTGGGGTGTAATGGGCGCGCTCGTCATGCGTCTGACGATGATTTTTGTGGGCGCCGCCCTCATTAATCGCTTTCATTGGATTCTGTACATCTTTGGCGCCTTTCTGGTTTACACCGGCATCAAGATGTTTCGGCAGGAAGATACCGACATCCAGCCGGAAGAAAATCCAATGGTGCGCGTGGTCACGCGTTACATCCCCATCACACGCCACTACGAGGGCGATCACTTTTTCACACGCATCAATGGAAAGCTAACGGGCACGCTGCTGCTGTTGGTGTTAGTGATAGTTGAAGTCACTGACCTCGTGTTTGCAGTCGATTCTATTCCCGCCATTTTCGCGATTACGACAAACACGTTCATCGTTTACACCTCAAACGTCTTTGCGATTCTCGGCCTGCGTTCGATGTACTTCCTGCTAGCGGGAGTGGTTGAGAAGTTTCAATATCTGCGGATGGGATTGGCGATCGTTCTTACCTTTATCGGCGTCAAGATGCTTATTGAGGCGTTTCACGTCGTGATTCCAGTCTGGATCTCGCTGGTTGTGGTCGCGGTCGTCCTGCTCTCCTCCGTGGGCGCTTCGATCCTTTGGCCAAAGGACGCCGAAATGGATCTTGCCCTTGATATGCCACAGGACTTCGACTCCCTGTTAGAAGACGATCCGGCGGACCATTCGGTGGAGAAGTAGTCCCTCGCCCCTAAAATCACGCCATTTTTCCTTGATTCCCGTGTTTAATGTGCTTGAACGCTCGATCCGGGCTGTGCTAGATTCGCTTTGGCTTTGCCGTTGAAATTAGATCTGGCCTGATTCGGCCCGCCCCCCGACGTCACACCTGCAAGCTTGGTATTACCCAGTACTCAGCCACTGTTCACCTTTAGTTCGCAATTGCAGTCGCCTCTCAACTCTTTCATAACTTCCAAAGCATGAGTAAAAAGACCAGTCGTTTTGCTTTTGATTGGTGGGTAGTTCAGAAACGCGCTATCTATCTGCTGATCGCGATCGTCACGCTCTGCGGTATCGCTGGCGGTGGCGCGCTTTACGTCTGGAAATATGGCAACCCCTTAAAGAATGTGGGCACGGGCGTGAAGGCGGCCTCGGGAGCGCGGTTCATTTCGTTTGAAGGCGACGTTCGCGTAATCCGTTCGGCCACGCGCGAGACGATCGTGCCTGGCGCGGACACAGAACTATACCCTGGCGATACCGTCCAGACTCAGGCGAACGGCCGCGCGCGCGTCAGCATGGCCGACGGCTCAACCCTGGTAGTGCGTCCCAACAGCACGATCATCGTGCGTGATAACGCCAGCGAGAACGACGGTAAGAAAACGAACGTTCACGTTGTCGTCGACAGCGGTCAGATGTACGTGCGAACTGAGCAACAGCCCGAAGGGACAAACAACGTCGTCGAAACTCCAAAGACGAAAAACAAACTCGGCTCACAAACCGGCGCCAGCTTCGGAGTCAATCCTGAAGGTACTGAAGAAATTCGCATCACTACCGGTGCGATTGAAACGACCGATCGCGGCGGTCAGAAACAGACTTTGGTGGGCGGACAATACGTCTCGGTAAATCCGGCGGGCACAGTTTCTCGTCCACAAAAACTTCTCGATGTGCCCTCGCCGTCTGCGCCTCGCGATCTGGAAAAAGTTTGGGCGACTGACGGCGGTGCGGCAAATATTTCGTTGAAGTGGGTGCGACCGCAATCAGGGACACCGGCGTTCTATCGCGTCGAAGTGGCAACCTCTCCCTTCTTTGTCGCTGACGGTAAAGTCATCGAACGCGATCAGTTGGCGTCCAATGAATTCACGGCGAGCGACCTGCGCCCGGGGGTTTACTTTTGGCGCGTACGCGCGGTAGCCGGCAGCGGCCAGACCAGCGACTGGAGCGATCCGAAAAAATTCATTGTGGCGACTCGCGGCACCGGTTCGCGCGTTCCGGTTACGAACCTGGTAGCTGAATTACTGGGCGGACGCATCTATTTGATTCGAGGCAAGTCGGACCCAGGCACGACAATAAGGTCCAGCGGACGCGAAACGATCGTGCCCAGCGAAGGATCGTTTCAGCTTCAGGTGACGGCGCCGCCCGGAACGAACGACATTACGATCGATGCTGAAGATGCACGCGGAAATGTAACGCCGTATCGACTGCCACTCTCCGGAGCGCACGGAAAAGGTTGAGTCAGCGCGACGTCCGGTAGACTTTTTTAACGAGCCATTTCCAGGTTTTATGCAACGCCACGTAATTCTTCTTACCGACGCTCATGAAGCTCCGGCCTACGAGTTAATCGAAGCGCTAAGCCAGGCCGGAGTCCAGACATTGATCGAGGGCTTGCGGGAGCCGTCTCGGCGTATTGCCGGGAAAGCCGGGGAGGTCGCGCAGCCGGATCAGTTATGGGAAAACCTGCCACTTGCCGTCCTTTACGAGGTTGTGCCGGGTGCGGATATGGTTGAACTGCATTCGGCACTGGAACAGGCTGCGACCTGCTGGCCTGACACTCCGGTGATTGCCTGTCGACGACAACTCAGCGGCTTTCATGGCCAGAGCTGGCGCAGTCTTGACGGTACAACGCTGAAGCGTCTGGGGTTCCGCGCCATCGCCGACAAGGCAGCGCAACTGCCGGCAATCCTCCGAGAAATTGAAGGCCATGGTGCGACAGGCGAGTTACGTTTGCCTGAGACTGTAAGTCCTCCCGCCAAGCATTCCGAGTCTTTACTGCCGCCACGACTGAAGCTCAGCAAGATGCGCGAGGCCTTCGATCTGGTCGCGGCGCTACACTTCATTGGTGATCAAACGAGTGCCGCTCATACGGCGCTGGCCGGCCTCGCACGGTTAGTCAATGCTGACCGCTGGACCATCTATCTCTTCTCGGAGAGCAATCAAGGTGCGATTCTCGAACCCATCGCCTCTTTCGATCCAGCTGATGAGGCTGCACCGGATGCGGCAGACAATTGGCGACGATTGCTGTTGGCGAACGAAACTTTACCGGTGGGCCTTGAATCTAAAGCGGCGCGCCTCGCCGGGTCAGGCATGGGAACGATCAGAAAGAAGGAGCGCGGCCAATATTTCATCGGCGTCCCACTCGTGTGCGGGGAAAGAATTCTTGGTGTACTCGAAGGAAGGCGAACCGCACGTTCGTTCAAAGGATCTGAAATTGAGTTGCTCGATTCGTTGTCGCTGCCGGTGGCCTCAGCCCTTGCTAACGCCGTGCGTATCGGAGAGGCTGAGCGTCTTTCGCAGACTGACGATCTTACAAAACTTCACAACGCCCGTTATCTACGGCAGTTTTTACTGAATGAAATTCGCCGCGCCCGCCGTTACGGCTCGAGCGTGGGCGCCTTGTTCCTCGACCTGGACGATTTCAAACGCGTAAACGACGCACACGGTCACCTGGCTGGTTCGCATGTTTTGATGGAAATGGCGGCGGTGATTTTGTCGTCTATCCGAGATACAGACGCCGTCGCTCGTTATGGCGGCGACGAATTCGTCATTGTTCTTCCCGACACTCACATCGAATTGGCGGGAACGGTCGCCGAACGCATTCGGGACAAGATCGCCCGCCACTACTTCACCGCCGGCCGCAACTTGCAGCTATCGCTCACCGCTAGCTTCGGAGTTGCCGCCTTTCCCGAACACGCCTCCTCTCCGCAACAGCTGATCGCGGCCGCCGACACCGCGATGTACGAAGCTAAAGCTGCTAACAAAAACTGCATTCGTTTCTCCGCGCATTTATCGCGCGAAGAGAAAGTTACTCGTGAACAGGTTTCCCCGAGTCAGGTCACGCAAACTGAGGACGGAAAGACTTTTTCTTGATAGCGCAAAGATCGAATTTCAGTTATCTTGGTTTGTTAGTATTTAGCGTCTGTTTTTCAGGTGGTAAAAGCGAGTATTAAGTTCAGTGGGCTGGCTCTGAGTCCAGCTCGTGAACAGTCGCTCCAGTGC
>JBKPNP010000668.1:0-1175 GCA_046732775.1 Acidobacteriota bacterium | reverse complement strand
GCACTACCCGGAGCGTGCCACACGTCTTCGCCTGTTTCCAGCAGCTTCAATGCGCGACGAAAGATTGCCCGCAGTACTGCTTCAGCCGAACGCAGGGTGCGATGAAAGTAGACCTGGCGAAACATGTAGTAACGCGCTTGTAGATACTCCTCGACCGCGTAGAGTCCGCGCGCGGCGACATAGATTCGATCGTGCTCTTCATCGATGGCCAGGGCGTTAATGATCCACTCGAGATCGTAAATGCCATACTTCGCGCCGGTCATCAGTGAATCGCGCAACAGGTAATCCATGCGATCGACATCAAGCTGCGAGGACACCAGTTGAGCCAGGGCTGCCGGTTGAAATTTTCCTTCGACGATGGCTGCAACTTTGCCGGGCAAGTCGGACGAGTAGGAATGAAGCAACGAGCCAATTTCAGTCGAATCGCTCAAGACGGTTTCGACGGTCCATTTCTCGTGATGCAATCCCAGCACCTTTTCCATCACGTGGGAAAAGGAACCGTGGCCCACATCGTGAAGCAGGGCTGCGGCGCGCGCCGCGGTGTGATCCTGCTCGTTGATTGCGTGTCTCTCGCGAAGCCGCTCTAGCACACGGCTCATTAAGTGAAAGGCGCCCAGCGAGTGTGTGAAGCGCGAGTGTTCAGCGCCCTGGTAAGTATAGAGTCCAAGACCGAGTTGTTTGATGCGACGCAGTCTTTGAAATTCGGCACTGTCGATCAAACGCATCATCAATTCGCCTTCGCTGTTGTCAGTGCGAAGACGAATGATGTTATGGACCGGGTCCCGGTAAATTCGTTCGGACATTGAGTTGATTCAGCAGGAAGTTAATACCCGTAAAAGACGGCTAACGCAATGCAAGCTTTGGCTTCTGACAGTTTCGCACGCCGCGTCGTTGCGTGGTGTTAACAAGAAGCTCGGGGAAAAAACCAGACTCTTGTTTTCAGCGCCCCGTTACCAGCGGCCGGCCGCAGCGGAGTTGCAGGTGCCTAACCGGGCTAGATTTCCACGTCGAAACAGGTCCTTTGAACCCGCCTTCCGCTTTCTGGAACTGCCTCGCGATTTCTGGATAGTTACCAATTTTTTGGATAGAAACGGGCAATAGTGCCCACCCTCAAACCCCTAAACGTTGAGAAGCCGCAGCTTCTTAGCGATCTCGCCGTTGGGCATAAGACTTGC
>JBKPNP010000667.1:0-1714 GCA_046732775.1 Acidobacteriota bacterium | reverse complement strand
CGTTTCAAAAAGTTATTGACTCGTCCCAAGTGCTGTGATAAACCCAGCCCGCATCGGACCTCTTTTCTCATGAGGGCGCCTCTTAGGAAGCCCATCTCGAATCGGTGATTTCCTCAAACGGTTCGACCTCGGCCATCACCTGCAGGTGCCGGAAAACCTTTACCTCGCTTCAAGAGAAGTTTTCACCGCCATGTCTCAATTACAAAACCTAGACGCGAACGCGCGTTCAGCCGCACGCTTTATCAACGGGCCCGGTTATCGACGTGGCGATCTGCGACCGTGGTAGAGCAGTGGTAAGGTACGGTTGCGGTTGAAATACGCGAAGCAAACGCGCCAGCTTCGTAAGCTGCAGCCACAAACGACAAAGCCAGGAGTCACGAGGACGCTCCTGGCTTTGTTGTTTCTTAACCGTCAAACCACTTACTGAGCCGGTGAGACCGCGGCCGTCGCCGGCTTATGTTTCTTTGGTCTTGATTTCGCCACCACCATCGGCTTGGGCGTCCAGAACGTCGGATCCCCTGCCATCATTTCTTTCGAGACGTAACTCATCGCTGGAGTCATCGCGTAAATACTCGACTCACTACCAGCAATCGCGTCGTTCGCCAACTTGTCTACGCGCTTTTGCTGATCTTCGGTCATCGCGGCGCGAACGCGCGCGGCAATTTTCAGATCGTAATCCGCTAACGACTTCATAGGACGGAAATTCATGTAGGTGTTAGCGCCGGTTCCGGCAATCATCTGAAATGCCGCAACATGCAATTCAGCCTTCGCTTTCTCGCGAGCCGCGTTCGTGATTTTTACCAACTCTGCATACTCAGCCTCGTGGCCAAAACGAACGCGCACTGTGGTTATCGCAAAGTAGCGCATCGTGGCGATGGCGACGCCCGGGTTGTAGCTTAAATCGGAACGCAGGATTGCGAACATGTCACGCATGCCGGCGTGCAGGTCGGGCGCTTCTTTGTCGAGCCGCGCCATATCTGCCTTCATCATGCCGGTGACCGCGCCCAGCTTTTGGTCGGTCGCTTTCTGCATACCCTCGAGTTCGGCAAACGTGCCGGCGCCGGTTATGTAGAGCACTTCGTTTTCGCTGCCGGCCACCGGCACCAGCGCGATGCGATAGTTCGGTGTTTGCAGTTTTCCAAAAGCGTTGGCAAATTCCGCGGCGTGCCTGCTATGGACGGCCATCATTCCGGGTTTGATATCTTCGCGCACGACCAACAATACAGGCGGGGGACCGTGGTCCTGAGCAAACACCTGAGCAAAAGCTGAGACGAAAAGCACGATTGCAACGAGCAGGAGAGACTTTTTCATAGATTTCCTCCACTGGGGGTTAGAAGGGTTGATTGTGATACGCAGTCAGTCAAGACTACATAAGAATTAGCGGCAAAAGTTTTACTGTTTAAGACAGTGAGGTGAACGACCCGTGCAGTTTACAACGCCGAAAAAGATCCGCGACTGATTGGGCGCGCGAACGATACGACGTTCGCGGGGGCAAGTCAATTAGTAGTTAATTTCAAGTTCTATTGCTCAACAGATTTTCGGAGTGCGGTGACCTGTCACCGCTTTGGATTTCTGGGCGACCTGTCGCCCAGCTCGTTGACTGAACCTACCTCACGTGGTCGCGACAGGTCGCGACCTCCTAAAGCGGTGACGGGTCACCGCACTCCAAAGTCGAGCGTGTATCGCAGCAATAAACTTCAAGTTCCGGTGCGTG
>JBKPNP010000666.1:0-4140 GCA_046732775.1 Acidobacteriota bacterium | reverse complement strand
GTTATCGCGAACTGCAAACTTCTCGACTCGATCTTTACGTTCCTCATCTGCAAAGCACGCCCAGCCTGAACCATTTCGCAGTTCGGACAACGATGGATCGCCCACAGGCGCTGGCAATTGTTCGGCGAGAGGTGGCGGCTTTGGATCCGCACCAGGCTATAAGTCGCATCGCTTCGATGGATGAACTGGCGGCGGCACAGCTGGCACGGCCGCGCTTCAATGCGGTGTTACTGAACTGGCTGGCGGGCCTGGGAATGGTGCTCGGAGCTCTGGGAATCTTTAGCGTCATGGCTTACGCCGTGGCGCAACGCACGAGTGAATTGGGACTGCGAATCGCGTTGGGTGCGCCCAGGTCAAACATCATGACGCTCGTGATGAAACAGGGACTGAAGTTGGCTGTCGCCGGCGTGGTGCTGGGCGTCATTGCCGCAGTGCTCATGACGCGATGGCTAACCTCTTTGCTGTTCGGCGTGACCGCCACCGACCCGCTGACGTTTGTGTTCATCGCCGTGTTGCCGTTGCTGCTGGCTGCGGCGGCGTGTTGGATACCGGCGAGGCGCGCGACCAGGGTCGATCCTCTGGTCGCACTGAAGTACGAGTAAGGCCAGATTTATCACACTGCTCGAAGCGGTGCTTATCGGAGGGAGTTCAATCATGGAATTATTTTGGCAGGACGTTCGCTACGGACTTCGCATGTTGATGAAGGCGCCCAGCGTCAGCATCGTGGCGACCATTGCCCTGGCGCTGGGCATCGGCGCCAACACCGCTATTTTCAGCGTGGTCAACGCAGTCTTATTGCGTCCCTTGCCGTTCGCGAACTCGGAAGCGTTGATGAACGTTTGGGAGACGGATTCCGTCCGCGGGTCCCGGCGCGGCTCTGCCTCGTATCCAAATTTCGCCGACTGGCGAGACCAAAACCATTCGTTCGAACGCATGTCCAGTTATCACACTAACGATTTCATTCTTACCGGTCGTGGTGACTCGGTGCGTTTGCAGGGCGCAGTCGTCAATGCTGACTTGTTACCAATCCTGCAAGTGTCGCCTATGCTCGGCCGCGGGTTCCTGCCGGATGAGGACAAGCCCAGCGACACCGGCCGCGTCATACTTTTAAGTCAGCAACTGTTTCAGCAGCGCTTCAATTCCGATCCCAATGTTATCGGTCAGTCGATCGTACTTGACGGAAAGCCGTTCACGATCGTCGGCGTGATGCCGCGCGCTTTTCAGTTTCCAGTACAAAACGATCCGGTGGATTTGTGGACGACGGTTGCGGTCGACAGGGAAGGCGAAGACCCGATCACCAACGAGCGTGGCGCACACTACATGAACGTCATCGGCCGTCTCAAGGCCGGCGTCACTAAGGAACAGGCGCAAGCAGAGATGACGCAGATCGGGGCGCGGCTCGAGCAGCAGTATCCGGACAAGAACCTGCACCGCAACATTGGAATTGAACCGACGCTCGAAGCTTTGGTTGGTGACATTCGTCCGGCGCTGTTGATTCTGCTCGGCGCGGTTGGTTGTGTGCTGTTAATCGCCTGCGCCAACGTCGCAAACCTGCTGCTGGCGCGAGCGATGACACGCCACAAGGAAATGGCGATTCGCGCCGCGCTCGGAGCCAGCCGTTTGCGGGTGATCAGGCAGTTGTTAACCGAGAGCATCCTGTTGTCACTTGCGGGCGGTGGTTTGGGTTTGGTGCTGGCCGTGTGGTGGTCAGACCTGCTGGTCGCACTCGGCAAACAAAACATTCCACGTGCGCTTCAGGTGGGGCTCGACTGGCGCGTGCTGGGTTTTACTCTGGTCGTGTCCGTACTGACCGGAGTTATTTTTGGTCTCGTTCCGGCGATTCACTCCTCAAAGACTGAGCTGACGGAGTCGCTGAAAGAAGGCGGCAGAAGTGGCGGCGAGGGTGCGCGACGCAACGGCGTGCGCGGCGTGCTGGTCGTCACCGAGCTCGCGATTGCCGTGGTGCTGCTGGTGGGCGCCGGACTGCTTATTCAAAGTCTCTGGCGTTTGCGCAATGTCAGTCCCGGGTTTGAGTCTCAAAACCTGCTGACGTTTGTGGTCGGCATTCCGGAAACCAAATACAACTCGGAGCGGCAGGATCAGTTTTATCGCGAGTTAGTTTCGCGAGTGCAGGGCCTCCCGGGCGTGCGCTCGGCGAGTTCGATCATTCCCTTGCCGCTGACCGGCGACATGTTTCGCATCTCGTTTGAAATTGACGGCCGTCCGGTCGCAAAAGGCGACCAACCCTCGGCCGATTTCTTCGCGGTTAGCGACGACTATTTCAAAACGATGGGCATACCGGTTTTGAAAGGCCGTCCTTTTACACAACGCGATAACGCGTCGGGCCCGGGTACGATCATTGTTAACCAGGAATTCGCGCGCAAATACTTTCCCGATCAAGACCCGATAGGCAAACGCCTCAAGCCCGGTATTTCCACTACAGAGAAGGAACCTGACTGGCGGGAAATCGTCGGTGTGGTTGGCGACGTGCGGAACCGCAATCTCAGTTCGGAATTGCGGCCGGGATATTTCGTGCCGCAAGCCCAGGTTCCGTTCAACCAGATGACTCTGGTAGTGCGTACGACGGGGGACCCAAAAACACTGACGACCGCAGTTGAGAATGAAGTCCACGGCATGGACAGGGAAGTGCCCGTCTTCAACGTAAAGACGATGGAGGAGTACATCTCGGCAACGGTGGCGGCGCCGCGCTTCAACGCTACGCTGCTCGTGATCTTTGCCAGTGTGGCTTTAGTGCTCACCATCGTCGGCCTCTATGGCGTTATGAGCTATTCAGTCGCGCAACGCACAAACGAAATAGGGATACGCATGGCGCTCGGCGCCCAGACAGGTGACGTGTTGCGCCTAATTGTTTCCCAGGGATTCAAACTGGTGTTGGTCGGACTCGGCATCGGGCTGGTGGGAGCGTTCGCGCTTACGCGTGTGATTTCGAGCTTGCTGTTTGGGGTCACAACCAAAGACCCGATCACGTTTGCCGCGGTGGCAATCCTGCTTGCACTGGTTGCCCTGGTGGCTTGTTACATTCCGGCGCGGCGAGCAACGCGTCTCGATCCGCTAAGCGCCCTGCGCTATGAATGAGGAGGAGCGATGAATAAGTTGATCCAGGACCTGCGTTATGGATTGCGTGGACTGTGGCGACAGCCGGCGTTTTCGATCGTTGCCGTCTGCTCGCTGGCGCTGGGCATTGGCGCGAATACCGCCATCTTTTCCGTAGTCAATGGCGTGCTGCTGAACCCTTTGCCGTATCCGCAGCCCGAACAGCTGGTCACGTTTCATCAAAGCAAACCGAATTTCGAGATGGGCGCTATGCCTTATCCGAATTTCCTGGATTTGCAACGAGACAACCAAACGTTTTCCGCGATGGCCATCTCGCGTTCAGCGAATTTTAGTTTGCTTGGCGCCGGTGAGGCTGAACGGGTTGCCGGACGGATCGTCACGGCCGATTATTTTTCGGCGTTGGGCGTGAACGCAGAGATCGGCCGCGGCTTCGCTGCCGGAGAGGATAAAAGCGGCGCCGAGGCCGTCGCGGTGATTAGCCACGACCTTTGGCAACGCAAGTTTGGCGGCGCCGCGGACATTCTGCATAAAGGAATCACGCTCGACGATAAAAACTACAGCGTCATCGGTGTGATTCCGCCCGGGCTTCCGGGTGTGCGTGGTGATGTATTTGTGCCCATCGGCCAGTGGGGCAGCCCGGCGCTGAAGAGCCGTTCCGCTGCGCTGGGCCTGCACGGAATTGGGCGCCTGAAACCGGGTGTAACGATTGAACAAGGACAAGCCGACTTGTCTCGGTTAATGCAGCAACTCGCGCAACTTTACCCGGCGACTAACCGAGCCAACGGCGCCAAGATAGTTTCGCTCAAGGAAACGATGGTGGGAGACGTCAAACCCATTCTTTGGACACTGCTCGGGGCCGTCGGTTTTGTGTTGCTGATTGCGTGCGTCAACGTCAGCAACCTGATGCTGGCACGTTCAACGGGACGCTCGCGAGAGTTTGCTATTCGTTCAGCTCTGGGCGCAGGTCGCGGACGTCTTTTAAGGCAGTCGTTAACCGAGAGCGCTGTGCTCGGTTTGGCCGGTGGCGCGCTCGGCCTGCTCGTCGCGACCTGGGGTACGAAGCTC
>JBKPNP010000665.1:0-1600 GCA_046732775.1 Acidobacteriota bacterium | reverse complement strand
CGCCGATGGGAAGAGTGCGGCCATTCCCGATGTGCCAGTTGCGCTGCATGGAAGGAATCATAGGGGAAATGGTGAAGAGGGGAAAAGGGGAAGACAAAGCAAAAGGGGAACGAGCAAATCGCCCATTCCCCTCTTACCCATTACCCATTTCCCCCGGGATTTTATGCCGGTGCGGGATTGCCTCCGGTAATCGGCGGCAGAATCGGCTTCAGCGGTTTCGGTGAAGCATCCTTGAGTTGTGGCCGACCTTCATCGTCGCCATCGCTCACAGGTTGTGCATCATCGAGTGTTAACCCGGCGACGATGCGCCGTATCTCAACGCCGTCCAGTGATTCGCGCTCAAGCAGACATTCAGCCAGACGCACCATCGTGTCGCGGTTGTCCTGAATGATGCTCTTGGCGCGCTCGTACTGAGCGGTGATGATTTTCTTGACCTGCTCGTCGATGCGAATCGCCGTCTCTTCGGAGAAATCGCGATGTTGCGCAATCTCGCGACCGAGGAAAATTTGCTCTTCCTTTTTACCGAACGTCAGCGGACCCATTTCCGACATGCCGTATTCACAAACCATCGCGCGCGCCAGTTCAGTTGCGCGTTCGATATCGTTTGAAGCCCCAGTGGTGATACTGCCGAGGAAAGTGTCTTCGGCAATGCGTCCGCCCATCAGGATGGCAATCTGCCCGAGCAGATACTCTTCGCTGTAGTTGTGGCGATCGCCTTCCGGCAATTGCTGGGTAACACCCAGAGCCATACCGCGCGGAATAATCGTCACCTTGTGAACCGGATCAGCGTTTGGCACTTTCAAACCAACCAACGTATGGCCCGCTTCGTGATACGCGGTGACGCGCTTCTCTTCGTTCGAGATGACCATGCTCTTGCGCTCGGCACCCATCAGCACCTTGTCTTTGGCCAACTCGAAATCGCCCATCGCGACCAGCTTCTTGTTGTAACGCGCCGCGTTGAGCGCCGCCTCATTCACGAGATTGGCGAGGTCAGCCCCGGTAAAGCCTGGGGTGCCGCGGGCAATGACGCTGATGTCAACATCTTCGCCAAGCGGAATCTTGCGCGTGTGGACTTTCAGAATGCCTTCGCGTCCACGCACGTCCGGCCTTGAGACGACGACACGCCGATCGAAACGGCCCGGTCGGAGCAGCGCAGGATCGAGCACATCCGGACGGTTCGTCGAGGCGATTAGGATCACGCCGTCGTTCGACTCAAAGCCGTCCATCTCGACTAACAACTGATTCAACGTTTGCTCGCGTTCGTCGTGTCCACCACCGAGGCCGGCGCCGCGATGACGACCGACGGCATCGATCTCGTCGATGAAGATGATGCAGGGTGCATTCTTCTTGCCCTGTTCGAACAGGTCGCGCACGCGCGACGCGCCGACGCCGACAAACATCTCGACGAAGTCAGAACCTGAAATTGAGAAGAAGGGAACGTTAGCTTCGCCGGCGATGGCCCGGGCGAGCAACGTTTTACCGGTTCCCGGCGGGCCCATCATCAGCACGCCCTTGGGAATTCGTCCGCCGAGTTTTTGAAACTTTTGCGGCTCTTTAAGGAACTCGATTATTTCCTGCAGTTCTTCCTTGGCTTCCTCGA
>JBKPNP010000664.1:0-11895 GCA_046732775.1 Acidobacteriota bacterium | reverse complement strand
CCGCAGCTGAACTCTTACCGTCCTAAACCGCCAAACATTTTGTGTAACGCAAACTGTTAGTTTGCGTCTCGACGTGTTTCGTAACGCAAACTGTCAGTTTGCGTTGAGATCTGCGCTGACACTCAACCGCAAACTAACAGTTTGCGTTACAAAAGAAGTCCCTACTTCGCGCGGCTCTTAATAGCATTCGCCGTCAGAGCCGCCTGTTGCTTTATTCGGTCCGTCGACGTTCCCACAGCTGTTGCATAGCGCTCAATAATGGGCAGATCCTCATGCTTCCCAACCACCGCCAATCCGCGTAACGCTTCCCAGATAGTTTGCTCATCAGAGTTGATCGTCAGGACACCGTCGCCGGTTTTTAACGTCGCACCGTTCTTGACCAGCAATCGATCAACTTTGCCTATCAACGGCGAACGCATTTCAAGGATCTGATTGCTGTCCTCAACAACTCGGCCGAGCAAAGCACCCCGACTAATCTGCGCACCACTCGACAAACTGCTCTGCAGCACGCCGCCGGCCGGTGCAACCACTGTAAACGGCTGCAACATACTCAACAATTCCGGCCGGGCCGAGTCGTCGTTGAAGCGCACCAACGCGAGTGCGGCGTTACGCCTGACGATCGGCTCTGTGTCTGCCAACAGTTTCTGTAGTTGCTGGTGGAAGTCCGCGGAGGTGTTGTCGGCGCCCATCAACCAGGCCACCGTCAAACGGAATTCCGTTTCCGGACTGCCGGCCAGCGTGATGACTCGCGGGTACCATTGCTGCGCCGATTTATCACCGCGTTCAATTCGCTGTTGAATTTGCAGTAAGGCGTGCTGCACGTGGCGCGGGTGTTTCTCTTCCTTCAGAAACTTCGTAATGTCTGCGTCCGAAAGACTGCGGCCAAACCAGGTGAAATACCAGGTGAGAAACGAGGCCACTACAAACAAGATCGCGAGGATAAGAATTGGGCCGGACGCGCGCACGCGTTTGCTCGCCGGCGCAGCAATGTTTACTGCCGGATTATTTCCGTTTTCCTGCGAGTGTGGAGCAGACATCACGAGGGATAAATTTGGTAAAGCATCAGGTAGACGATCACACCGGTTATTGAAACGTAAAGCCAGAGCGGCAAGGTCCAGCGGGCGATGCGACGGTGCCGGTCAAAGTCGCCACGCGCCGCACGGTAAAGGGTAATCAGAATGAGGGGCACAATCACGACTGCGAGGATGGTGTGTGTGAGAAGGATAAAGAAATAAACGGGGCGCACCATTCCCTGCCCGGTGAATCGCGTGGAGCCGTGGTAGTAGTGATAGGTGAGATATGAAATTAGAAACAACGTTGACGTAAATAATGCTGCCAGCTGGCAATTGCGGTGCGCTTGAATACGACCGAGGCGGATGAACCTGAAACCACTTACAAGCAGTATGGCGCTCGTTGAATTCAGCAGAGCGTTCAGGTGGGGCAGGAATGAAATGTGATCAGGCATTTGCGGTGACAAGTGAAGAGTCAAAAACAGAGCGGTGGCAGGCCCCCTTTCTGACCTGTGAGACTGCTCAGTTGCTTGTTAACGTTCACCTGGAAGGGCTTTCAGCTTGTGATCAGACTCAAGTGCGAATCCGCTCGTGGTCAGGAAGGGGGCCTGCCCCCCGCCCTTACTCATCGCTCATTACTCATCACTCATCACTCATCACTGTTTTTTTCCCCAGCTCAGTGAGCGAGTAAAAATCGTTCCCTTCTTCCTGCAGCAACCCTTCTTTCACCAATTGCTCGACCTCATCGAACACGGCGGTGCGTGCCTCAGGATCATTTTCTCCGGCTTCAAACAAAGTGTGGAGATCCAGGGATTCCCGGCCCCAGTGTTCGAAGCTCTTTAAAACACGTTTGCGAATTTCATTCACGGTGGGTTAAAGCACGAACGAGGGGATTACTGAGCGTCTTTCTGCTTCATGTTGGCAACCATGGATCGCACATCCGGCGGGACAGCACGACCTTTCGCGTCGAGCAGCGGCGCCGGCGGCGGAAGGCCACGTCCCGCACCCTGGCCGGCAGCCGGGGAGAGCGCTTTCTTTTTCAGAAACGGAATCGGCAGGCGACCTTCGTCCTTGAGATAAAGCAAAGGGTTAGCAATAAACAAAACCGCCATCAGCAAACAGATCACGGTAACGAAAAGATTGTCAGTGGTAAGAAAACTCGGCGAAAACAGCGCGTTTAATAGTGCCAGCGCCAGGAAGACCACTGCCGCGACGACGCACAGAAGATTCAATAGAGCTGCTTCACGCTTCATAATTACGGTCTCACTCATTCGGTTAACCCGCGGTGCGAATTATTTTAATGCTTCTTTCCGGCCGGCGTCGCGCGTTCCGACATCTCTTCGTACCCACATCTTTCGCAAGTCCAGATTGGAAAGGCATTCGGATCGGTCGCCGTTTGATAAACGGCGCGATCGGACGGAATGATTTTGCCGCCACAACGAGGACACACACGCCCGCGTGTAGTGCGCTTCTCGACGTCAATACGTAGAAGATTTTCTTCGGCCATCACGAATTGGGTTTGCTGGCAATGGGCTGGGGCACCGGGTTGGGTGCAGACCTGATTTCAAATGAATTAAAAAACCGCGTCGCCGCCGGATCTTTTTCCTGGGCTCCAAGTAGTAGCAACACATAAACGCGCCGGTCCGCATCGAAAGCCCGCACCACCCCGCGCGTTTCGCCAATTGATATCAAATACTGGCGGCCGATATTGCTGCCCAAAGAGAGCTCCCGATCCAGCGTCATTTCAAATTTACCGCCGACCGCCGAGCCAAGTGTTTCACCGAGTCCGGATTTGAATCCGGTAATAAACGATTCGAGCCTTTTCGCAGGCGTGAGTGCGCCGGCCAGACTGGGAAATTCCTGCATCACGACCATGTACAACAGGCCACTGTCCTTATCAGTCGCCGTATAGAGGCGCATCTGATAAGTGTTGCCCATGATCGGCACACGGTCGGACGATACCTCAGGCTTAACCGGCAGCGTTACTGAAAAGCCTTCACCCTCAGGCGTCAACACCTTCCAGGTGTCGGTTTGCGGCGCAGCCGTAGCAACGACGAAGACGGCGAAGATAAGGAGCGCCGCTGCAATTCCGATGAACGACTTACGCGTTGTCATCGTTGTTTAGCTCCTCATCATCGGCGGCGCGATAACGCTTCAGGGCGATAAAGATTGAACAGAAGATGGTGACGGGCGGCAGCAGCAGCACCAGCACGCCAATATTGAAGTTGCGCACGAAGAAGGCGTTACCCGAACCGGCAAGCGAGGCGCGACACATCGAACACTGTCCGAACGCAGAAGCGGACAACACCATAAGCAGGGCTATGGCGGCCAGCAAGATCAGCATCGATCGGTAACGACGCGAACGCATCAGTGTTCCTCAGCAGCCGGCGGCGGGGGTGCTTCCTTGAATTCGTAACGCAGACCGGCGGACCGGAAGCTATCGGGGAAGAAAACGAACAACAGGCAAATACAAACCACCAGCATCGGCACAATCGTCAGGATCAGACTTAGCCGTTCGAATTTCAAGTGCATGAAGTAAGCCACGATCAATGCCGCTTTGATAATCGATAGGCCAAGCAGGATAGTCAACATGAAATGGATCGACATCGGACGGTAAGCGAGAAAAATCTCCACCAACGTCAAGACCACCAGCCAGACCCAAATCGAAGTGAACAGTTTGTTGCTGCCTGCAAAATGCTCTTCAGCGTGTGCGCTCATTCTCGTTCCTCCGCTTAAATAGTAAGCGAACTACTTAGCCAGGTGGCCGCCTACATCGACGGACATGATGTAGATCAACGGGAACACAAACATCCAGACGAGATCGACGAAGTGCCAGTAGAGCCCGCTGATCTCGATGTCTTCGTGATTGACCTTCTTGACCCGGGCGGCGACCACCGCCAGATAGATGATGCCCGTGGCGACGTGGAACATGTGCAGGCCGGTGATTGTGAAGAAGGTGGCGCCGAAGAGCGGCGACGGTAATTTCCCATCAGAGGTGGTGAAAGTTTGTACCCAGTGTTCCGGCAAACTAAACGGACGTAGCCCTTCGGAGTACAAGTGGTTCCATTCAATCAAGTGGAGCACGACGAAAGCCGCACCGAAAACAATCGTTGCCAGGATCCACTTGCGCGCTGCCGTTTTGTCTCCACGGCTCGAGGCGGAAACTCCGAAGACCATCGTCAAGCTCGACGACAGCAGGCAGAACGTCATGACCGAAGAAAACACAATGCTCGGATAGAACGGAAACGGCGTGGGCCAGACGTTTGACGCTCGCAGGTAGCTGTAGCCCATCAGCAACGCGGAGAACGTCAAGGAGTCGGAAACAATGAACAACCACATCCCGAGCTTGCGATGACCGACGCGATACGGGTGTACTCCCCCGCCCCAGTCTTCCGCCGGAAAATGTACTGCGCGTGCTTCAGTACTCACCTGTCACCTCCAAGAATTAAGTTATGCGACCGCACTCCGACTACCTGATCAAACCTACCGCACGAAGAACAACAGCACGAACAAATAAATCCAAAGCACATCCATGAAGTGCCAGTAAAGCGTGACGGCGTCGGCGCCTGCTTGCCGCCTCACCACCGCCGCATCGTCCTCTCGCTTAATACGGCTACGAATGGCGAGATACGACAGCGCGATCAATCCACCAAGCAAATGCACTCCGTGCGCAGCCGTCAGCAGATAAAAGAAAGAGCTGTGCGGATTACTGGCAACGTAAACACCCTGTCGAACGAGCTGCCTCCAGGCCAGAAGTTGCGAGGCGACAAACCCGAGACCAAGCAGCATCGTCAACAGCAACCACGATTTGTATGCGCCCGTGGCTGCAGCCTTAAGTTTCCGGCGCGCTGTTTCCAGCGTCACGCTGCTCACCAGAATTAAACCGGTGCTCAGCAGCAGAATTCGCGGCATCGCCAACGGACGCCAGTCGCTGGATGATGCGGCCCGGACAATGTAGGCGCTGCTGAGCGCCGTAAACATCATCAGGATTGACGCCAGCCCGACCCAGGTACCGATGCGATAGCGGTTCGCCGATGACTGAAAATCGGGAAAGCGACGACTGTGGCCATTCTTTTTTGGCCCGCCATTGCCGTTCGGTCCGCGGCCTTTCGAACCGCCGCCGAATCCCGTCTTCGTTAATGGTCTAGTGCTTGTGACCGTTGTGGCCATTACCGTCAACTCCTGCCGGCGCAATCTGCGCATCGGGTTCCGTCTGCATTACGTAATCGTTCGGTGCACCGGGTACAGCGAATTCATAAGGCCCGCGATAGACAACCGGAAGCACGCCCGCAAAGTTATCGTGCGGCGGCGGACTGTCTGTTACCCACTCGAGCGTTGTGGCTTCCCAGGGATTTGCGCCGGCGCGCTTACCCTTGAACACGCTCCAGATGAGATTGAAATAGAAGACGAACTGCGTCAGCACCGTGATGATCGCGGCGATGGAAACGAACACCACCAGCGGGTGCAACGAATCCAAAAATCGATACTCGGTGAATTGCGCATAGCGCCGCGGCATGCCGACGATGCCCATGGTGTGCATCGGCACGAAGATGCAGTAGACGCCCACCAGCGTTATCCAGAAATGGAGTTGCCCCAGGCGTTCATTCATAAAGCGCCCAAACATCTTCGGGAACCAGAAATAGATTGCGGCAAACATACCGAAGATCGAGGCCACGCCCATGACGAGGTGGAAGTGTGCCAGCACGAAATAGGTGTCGTGCATCGGCAGGTCAAGCGAAGACTGTCCCAGCACCAGACCGGTAATGCCGCCGGCGACGAACAGTGAAACGAATCCAATCGCGAACAGCATCGGAGTCTGGAAGCGTATCTTCGAACCCCACAGCGTTCCCAGCCAGTTGAACGTCTTCACCGCGGAAGGCACGCCAATCGACAACGTCAGAATGGAGAACGTCATTGCCGAATAGGGACTCATGCCGCTAATGAACATGTGGTGGCCCCAAACGAAGAACCCGAGCAGGCCGATGGCAAAGATCGCGAACACCATGGCGCGATAACCAAACACGGGCTTGCGTGCGAAGGTCGAAAGGATGTGCGACGTGGCGCCCATACCGGGCAGGATCGCGATGTAAACCTCAGGGTGACCGAAGAACCAAAACAGGTGCTGCCAAAGAATGGGCGAGCCGCCGGTGTGTGAAGTCAGCACTGACGACCCGAATACCAGTCCACCGGGAACGAAGAAGCTGGTTCCAACCGTACGATCGAGCAGCAACAGAATTCCCGCGCCGAGCAAAACCGGGAAAGACAATAGGGCCAGCACCGCTGTGGTAAACCAGGCCCAGCAGGTCAGCGGCATGCGCATCAGCGTCATCCCGCGCGTACGCATGTTGAGCAGTGTCGTGATGAAATTGAGCGCGCCGAGCAGCGAACCAACACAGAAGATCGCGATGCTGATGATCCAAAGATTCATCCCCGCGCCCTGACCCGGCCCGGCCGGCGAACCGACGGCGCTAAGCGGCGCGTACCCGGTCCAGCCACCGATGGGTCCGACCGTGGCGCCGCTGCCGCCGCCCAGCCAGAGGCCTAACGCCGAGTTCGCGATCGTCGCGTTACCCTCAACAAAGATGGCCGAAAGGATGACGAGGAAGCCGAGCAGTGTCACCCAGAACGACATCATGTTAAGGACGGGGAAGGCCATGTCCTCCGCGCCGATTTGTATGGGCAGGAAGTAGTTGCCGAAGCCGCCCTGCGGCGCGGTGGTCAACACGAAGAAGACCATGATCGTCCCGTGCATCGTCACCAGCGAGAGATAGAAGTCCGGGTTCATGATGCCGCCGGGCGCGCCGGTCGGAAACAAGGTGCCGAGAATCGACCAGCTGGTGCCGGGCCACGAGAGATTCAGCCGCATCAGGACCGACATCGTCATGCCGACGAGCACGGCGGCCAGCGCCAGAATGATGTACTGGATGCCGATCACTTTGTGGTCCAAGCTGAAGATGTACTTACGAATGAAGCTGGTAGGCGCCGGGTGACGGTGCACTGCTTCGTGCGTCTCATCTGACATCTTTTAGTCTCCTGGTGATTAAGCTGAAGCGACGATCGATTATCGATACTGATTACTGCTGGTAAGCCGGCAACTCATATTTCGTCAGCAGTTCAGTGACCTTTGTTTGAAACTGATCCTGCGACAAGGCCATCAACGCCTGATGTTCCTCGGGTGGTAACACCAGCATGAAGCTCTTCATGCGGAAGTGAAACTGTCCGCAAAGCTCGGCACATGCCAGTTCATACTTGCCTGGACGGTTCGCCGTGAAGTGAACGCGAATCACCATGCCCGGCACCAGGTCCTGTTTGAACCTTAGTTGCGGCACCCAAAAATTATGAATTACGTCGCGCGAACGCAGCAGCAGCTCGACGGGTTGCCCGGCCGGCACCGCGATCACGCTGTGCACTACGTCGTCCTTCGTATTGGGGTCAGTGGAGTCGAGACCAATATAGTTGAGCGCGGAGTCGTCGATCATGCTCGGGTCGGTGCGCCCGAACACTGCGTCCTTGCCGGGATAATGAAAATTCCATTGGAACTGTTGCGCGACCACTTCGACTTGAAACGATCCCGCCGGAGCCTTGCTGAAGTGGAGCGACGCCCAGACAGTTTGTCCCATCACGGCGAGGCCAATGAAGATGACCGCGGTGACGACAGTCCAGATAACTTCCAAACGATTGCTGCCGTGCGTGTAGGTGGCGCGGTCGCTTTGGCCGCGGTCCCGGTACTTCCAAACGACGTAGCCCAGACCCACCTGCGCGGCGGTAAAGGCGATGCCGACCACGATGATCGTCAGCATAAACTGGCGATCGAGTGCCGGCGCGTGAGAAGAGATGGCTTCGGGAAACCACCACTTCTTAACGAAGAACAAACTTACGGAACCCAGAGTCAGGATCCAGATGATTACCGCAAGAGCTCGTCCCATCGGCTACGCTCCTTAGGAAGAAGTAAATAGTGAATGGTAAATCGTGAATAGTTTAAGAACTGTTAAGTAAATCTTAGAGACTGTGGAATGCCCTCGGCTGAAAAGCAGATCGTTAACAGCGCGGACAACCAATCACGATCTACTATTCACAATTAACTATTTACGATTTACTAGTTACCGATCCAAAACCATCAAAATGAACAGCAGTGGCAAATAGATAACAGAGGCCAGAAGCAGTCGACGCGCTTCCTGTCTCGACTTAGAGAAGGCGGCGCGCACACTGCTGTAGAGAAAAAGCAAACCCAGGACGATTGCCCCGTAGAGATAAACCTTGCCTGAAACACCTAACACCGTGGGCAACAAACTTACCGGCAGCAGCAGAATTGTGTAAACGACAATTTGTTGCGCGGTGACGCGGCCGTCGGGTTCAACCACCGGCAGCATCAGAATCCCCGCCCGCGTGTAATCCTCGCGATACATCCAGGCGATAGCCAAAAAATGCGGAAACTGCCAGAGGAACAGGATGGCGAAGAGCACCCACGCTTCCAACCCGATAGTCCCGCGTGCCGCTGCCCAACCGATTAGTGGCGGCACCGCGCCGGGAAATGCGCCTACCATCGTCGATAGCGTCGTACGCGTTTTCAGTGGCGTGTAGCCGAAGAGATAACCCGCGATTACCGTGAGACCAAGTAAAGCGGTCAGCGGATTAACCAATACAGCCAGGTAAACTTCGGCCAGCACGATCAGGCTGACGCCAAACATCAGCGCCTCATTTGGAACCAACTTGCCGGACGGCAAGGGACGGTTCGCGGTGCGGCGCATCAAGGCATCGAGATCGCGCTCCATGTATTGATTGATCGTGGCAATTCCGGACGAGAGTAGCGCGATACCCAACATCGAACGCAGCAGACCGGTGTAGTCGATGTGCGCGCTCGACGCCAACGCAAACCCTGCCGCCGCCGTCAACACAATCAGGAAAGTGATGCGCGGCTTCGTCAGCTCGAGATACGCGGCCACGCGCTCCCGCGTACTCAGCTGCTGCAGTGCGGTCGACGAATGAATGTCTATTACAAACTCTTCCATTTTCTGTGCTCAGGATCGTTCCGCAGTGGCAAACTGAAACGATATCGCTCTCGGTCGCAAGACTTTGAAGGCGCGCAGTGTCAAGACAATTGTCGTAGCGAATACCAGGGCGCCGCAGGCTACGTGCGCAACCGTAATTCCGACCATCGGGTTCAGCGGCTGCGGATCGTTTGGCGATGCCATCCTGGTGATGAACGCTGCAACGCCGAGTAACAACTGCACTGCCAGCAGCGAGAGCGCTATTTTGGCCGGCCGCGTCAGGAAACTTTCGTCAGCGTGTCGACGCAAAATCATAATTGCGGCGCTGCTGAGTAACACGGTTACGGCAATCGCGCCGCCGATGTGCGTCAACAACAAATCCGTTGGCAGCGGTTTGTCCCAGGTCGCCGAATGTCGCAGGGTCGCCCCGATTATCAGTTGTAAAAAGATCGTCGCCGCGGCTGCCACGCAAACGTGTCGTACCCCGAGACTTCCCTGCTCTTCAAACGTGCCGCGTTCCGCCATCCAGCTGCGCGACGTGAAAACTGCCAGGCTGACGGTGGTGCAAAAAAAGAGCTGGGCCAGAGTCGCATGCGCAGCGGAGACCACGAGCGGCAGCATCAACTTTACGGTCAACCCGCCCAACAATCCCTGCGCGATCACGCCACCGAGGGCCAGCCAGCCCAGGCGTTTCACCCAACCTCTCGGCTCCTTCAGGAGCAGAAAGATGAGCAGCCCAATCGTCAACAACCCCACCGTGGTGGCCACCATGCGGTGACCGTGTTCCCAAAAAAGATTGCCGACCATGTTCACCCCGGAATTAATCCCGAGGGATGGGGCCTTTGGTAGAAACCGGCCTTCCGTGAGCGGCCAATCTGCGGTAGCCAAACCGGCGTCGTGGCTGGTGACTAACGCGCCGGCGATTATCAGAAAAAATGTCGCGCAAGCAACTAACAGCGCGAAACGATGAACACCCCTATTCATATTGCGGAATGCGGATTGGGGATTGCGGATTCACGATCAAAAGCCACGTTCGAACGCGGGTTCTTCAATCGCAAATCCGCAATCGACAATCGGCAATTGTTTAGTGACGGCCCAGCATTGGGAATTCGAGCGCCGGCATCATCTCCAGGCCGGGCTTGCCGGACGCTGTCGCAGCGGCTTCGCCAAAGGCGAAGTCAGCCTTGGCGGTTCCGTTGGCGGCAACTGTCACCTGCATCGTCTTTTCTGTTCCGGTAGCACCACCTTCATGCCAGGCAGCAACGGTGTAGGTGCCCGGAGGCACACCCTTAATCGTGAACGTGCCGTCTTCCGCGCTCACTGCAAACAGTGGGTGCTTCATGACGCCGATGTACGATTTCATCCACGGATGCTGGTTGCATTTAACCGGAATCAAAACTTCGGCACGCGCAAAAGTCTTTTCAATCGGCGGCGCCCCATTTGGCTGCGTCTGGTTCCACTCCGGATTGTTCTTCGGAGTTGGGTGAACGTTGTGCTGCGTCGGGTCGCTGTTCTTGATGCTCAACTTTTGGTTCGTCATCAACCCCAACACATGTGGACGATAGTGACAGCCATTCTGATCGAGCGTGACTGCAGCGGTAGGCGCCGTCCAGGCATAGCCGTCAACCTTGGTGCCGTCAGTGGCCGCGCCGTCCTTGATGTAAACAAAAACGTTCGCCAGCTTGCCGTTAGTCACTACGTTGTCTTCGGTTTGAAGATTAGGATCTTTTTGGCCGCAAACCGGGTCGGCGGAAGTATCAATCTTCTTGGGCGCCGGCGCCGCGCCATTGAAGGCGATGGTGCCCGAGACGGTTCCGCCATCGGTCGGCGGCGTCTTGCCGTTGCTGGCCGTCGGCGTACCGCCGGCGGGTTCTTCAGGAGCTTTGCTGCAGGCAGACGCGAGCGCCAGCAACGAGAGAGCAATCATTAATACGAGCCAGACTTTTGTCTGCTTCAACATAGTCTATTCCTCCAGATCAAAATGACTTTTGCATAACTTTAGCACGGGAACGACGGGATGTAGACCCGTCGCGACTCGGCCCGCGCTGCTACATTCCTGCCGGTCGCGCAAACCGCGGCGCACCCAGGTTATTTGCCATGGCCGGCCGCTTACGGCGCGGCGCCTTATTAAACGTCAGTTCTCCACGTCGACTTTTGGATTTGATTCGCGCGCCCTGTGCGGGTGTCTGCGCCGGGGCCGCGGCAGGTGTCGCCACGGGCGCCGTTGCTAACAAGCGGCGTTGCTCGTCGGGCGTCATCTGCAACATGTAACGAACCAGCAAGCGCGCATGATCGTCGAGATAAGCGTTAGCGCTCGCCGGCGGATTGGGTAAGTTAATCACCCAACGCTCGCCTTCTTTGCGGAACAGACCCGTGGGCATCGCGGTGCCCGGACTGATCTGCGACGGATCGAGCAGCCAGCGGAAGGTCCACTCCGGTTTGAGACGTTCGCCGGACAGCAGGAAGTTTGGCGCAATCGCTTTCGCATCGTGCGCCGGATCGCCCGTGATGTGACACTTCAGACACGGCGTCCCTGAAGTAAACATCTGCCGCGCCACCATTTTCTCCTGCTCGGTCAGCGGCTGCATCGGTTCCTTGATGTATGGTTCCTGCTGGCCCGAAATCGCCATGAAGAAGCGAACGAGCGTTTGCAACTCGTTAGGCGAGAAGTTGAACGTCGGCATGCGGAACTTCAGATACGGACGAACGCCGTTGCGATCCAGACCGGGTTGCGCTTTTAGATGACCACCCGTGGCTGAAGACGCAGGCGTCTTGCCTGCTGATTCGGCATTAGCCGGCGACGCCGATGGACTACTCTCCGGTTTCGCCGCCTGCTCCGCATTTGTTATCGCCGCATTCTCTGCCGGCGTCTTCTCACCGCTGAGCGACGGATCGTG
>JBKPNP010000663.1:0-1560 GCA_046732775.1 Acidobacteriota bacterium | reverse complement strand
ATGGCCATGCTGCCGTTCGTTCCCTTCTTTGCCCTGAAAGACTTCGGCCAGATGTTGATCTTCAGCGGCGCTTACACCACGCTCTACCTCGTGGCCGTTAGACGTTGGCCGCAACTGCTTCTATTCGTGGGTTCAGTACTGCTCATCATCAGCATTCTGGTGGTTGGTTCGCTGCCACGCGATGTTCAGGAGAAGGTGCCGTTGTTGCCGACGATCGCGCGCCCAATCTCGGCGATGTTGCCTTCTCGAATTCAGCAGCGCTTCCACCTGTGGCTTGACGGCTTTGACCCGCCGTCGCCTGAAGTTTCCTGGTGGAAGAAAGATTTCAACGAAGCCGTCAATCGGGACCCGCAACTAAAGCAACTGGCCGAGCAGAGTCCGGCGATGCAGAAGATCGTTAACGTGGACGTGTGGTTCGACAAACTTGCGTTCCAGCCGGCCCAGGCGATCTACGGTATATCGTCCGGTAAAAACACCGGCCGCGGTTTTGGCCTGGGTTATCCCGAAGTAGTTCCGATTGCCGACTCTGACTATGTTTACGCTGCCTTAGCCGAAGAGGAAGGGTTAGTCGGCGGCGCCATCGTGATACTTGCCGTAATCATTTTCGTTATCGCTGGTGTTCGTACTTCGCTCGATGCGCGTGATATGTTTACCAAACTTTGCGCGGCCGGCCTGACGGCTTTCATAGGATTTCAAGCGTTAGTAAATATCGGCGGTATTCTGCGGGCCCTGCCCATGACGGGAATCACTTTACCCTTCGTTAGTCATGGCGGCTTCAGTTTGATCACCAGCTTTGCCATGCTCGGTATGCTGATGGCCTTTTCACACCGCAACGCGCGCGATACGATGCTGGCCAAAGGGCCGGGTGGCGCGCCGCCCTCTTCCCTGAAACTGGAGGCGGTTGAATGAGCGAGTCAAACAATTTAATCGACACCCAGCCAGGTTCACCCACGCTGCAGGTTTCCGCGGTCTCCGATCGTGGTCTCAACGAAAAGCGTCCGCTCAATGAAGACTCTTATCTCGCCGACGGCGAACGCGGAATTTTTTCCGTGGCCGATGGTGTTGGCGGCGCGGAAGCGGGTGAAGTCGCTTCGCAAACTGCGATTGAAGTACTCGACGAAGCTTTCAAGCATCGCGTCGAAGGCGCGGACATCGAAGATCTGATGGAGCTGGCCATTCAGCGTGCGAACGCTTCGATCCATCAAATGGCGCAGGACCACGTGAAGTTTGCCATGATGGCGACCACGATCGTTGCGCTTCACATTCAAGGAAACGTAGCCACGATCGGACACGTTGGCGATTCACGTCTTTATCGCCTGACACCAGCCGGCCAGCTGCTTCGCGAAACGAACGATCATTCGGTAGTGGAGGAAGAGGTTCGCGCGGGCCGCATGACCGCGGAGCAGGCTGCGAACCACCCGAGTAAAAACGTGATCAGCCGCGCTCTCGGCGCCGAGAATGATGTCGAAGTCGACATGAAAGTGCTGGAAGTCGACGATGGTACCGAGTTCCTTTTGTGTACTGACGGAATCACGCGTCACATTCCTGACCACGAGTTGC
>JBKPNP010000662.1:0-7121 GCA_046732775.1 Acidobacteriota bacterium | reverse complement strand
GGCGAGCAGCGGCGGACAGCGGCGCGCGGCCCAGATTGGTGTGGAGAACGACGCCGGTCGCATTGATCACCCGCCGGAGTACAGCCAAATTTTCCTGTTTGCACAGTGCGCGAATTCTGTCGACCACCTCGTGAAGCAAGGCATCTTTCGAAGTGTCTGAAACCTGGCCGGCTTGAATTTGTTGACGCAGTTCAGCGGTCACCTCGCGGGCGACAGCTCGCAAGCGCGGCAAGCCGACGGCTCTCTTTAACGGTGCGATCGGCTCCGCTCTGAGCAGCTGATCGACGGAGGGGATAGCGCGCAAAACTGTGTCGATTGAAGGCCTGGTAGTGGACATAATGCTGACGGATTAGGTGCTGTAACTTACCACAGCCTCCTGCTGGAAACCGAGTAATAGCCCGCTTTCATACGCTTTCGACGGTCAAACAGTTAATTGTTGACACGCCGCTTTTGAACACTCTAGACTCAGGTTGGCTGCATGGACAGTGCATGCCGTTCACATTCCCGCCACTTGTTCCCGCCTGGTTGAAGGAGATTCATCGTGTCAAAGTCGGTTGCCGATAACAGTTTTGCGCGCTCACAAGAGCGGGCCCGCAATAAGAACCGGTTTTCTACCGGCCCGGCCGAGCCCACCGTTGACGACCAGTTGACCCGTTTGGAAGAGGACATTCGGCGGCTAAAAATCGAGTTTGACATGTTCTTCAATGGGGCTTCAAAGCGTGCGCCTTACGACACCAAGGGACGCGTTGACACGATGATCAAGCGCATCGCCGACGATCGAACGCTGACGTTTGCGCAACGCTATCGGTTCAACTCGTTAGGTTCCCGGTACAACTGTTTCCGCGATCTATGGCGACGGACCCTGCAAGGCCGCGAAGAGGGCCGCGACGCCGGAGCGACGGCGCGGGCGCAGGCAAAGCAACAAGCTGTCGCTGACTTCAAGCGGACCGATCTGGTCTGTGAGGACGCGCATAAAGACGTGGAGCTGGTGAAGGAGTTGTACAGCAAACTGGTAGAAGCGAAGAAAGTCTGTGGCGAGTCAGTTGAGGATTTTTCCTTTCCGCGCTTTCACCGTTTAATTGCGTCACAGGCGGATGGTCTAAAGGAGCGAGTCGGTTGTGAGCGGGTGTCGTTTTCAATCGATGTGGAGGCTGGACGAGTTAGCTTTAAAGCTCGAGCCGAACGCGACTGATTCGTTATTAGCGAAAACAAAAAAGGCAACCTTGACAGTTACTGTCCTGGTTGCCTTTTTCATGTGTGCGCTTACCGGACCGGAAGCCGGAAGCGGTCAGTGGCGTTGCTTATGCAAGCCGGGGAGACCTACACCTTCATCACGTTTTCAGCTTGTGGGCCTTTCGGTCCCTGCGTCACTTCGAACTCAACTTCCTGACCCTCTTCGAGCGTCTTGAAGCCGTCGCCCTGAATGGCGCTATAGTGAACAAAGATGTCCGAAGAGCCTGGCTGTTCGATAAAACCGTAGCCCTTCGAGTTGTTAAACCACTTGACCTTACCGGATATTCTAGACATAACAACGAATCCTCCTAACGATTCGGTAAAACGGGGGGCGAGAGCGTAATTAGCTTTCGCGCGACCTGGGTTAAAGCTTGTGAACCCGACGCGCTTTTTAAGGGGCGCAACACGGAAACACAATCAACAAAAAATGCATGGTGAAAAGCGCTGGCCGGCGCGTTTCAACATGCATCCTTACGGGGACAACTAACTAAAGACATTGATGTAAAGCTTGTAAAGCGAAAAACTTAGGACCAATTTTGGAGCTCGAAGGTATCGAGCGCCGCATACTAAGCGATAGCAAATTCGACTGTCAAGAGAAAAAGCCTTATTTAGTTGGACTTCCTAAAAGGTAACTCAGCGGGTTGACCGGCTGGTCGTTAATGCGAATTTCGTAGTGCAAATGTGGGCCCGTCGAGCGTCCGGTTGAACCTACACGACCGATAAATTGTCCGCGTTCCACTGACTGACCCTGGTCTACATCTATGTGCGACAGGTGACCGTAACGAGTCGTTAGTCCGCCGCCGTGGTCTATTACAATCAGCTGTCCATAACCGTTCTGCCAACCAATGAAATTCACCTGGCCACGAGCTCCGGCGACGATCGGATCGCCGGGTTGGGCATCAATGTCCTGACCCGAGTGAAACTCGTACGAGCTTCCGCCGAAGGGATTTCTTCTGCCGCCAAATCCGCTTTCCAGTTTCCCTACCACGGGCCAAATCGACGGAGTGTAGCCACGTTCACGCAAGACGTTTTCGTAAGTCTTCATGTCGCGTTCGAGTTGATTCATCTTGGTTTCAAGTGACGCCAGGCTGCTCTCGTCGAGCGGCACCGCCGGTCCGCCGGCGCCGGGCAGCGTCGCATTGTCACTGATCACTCCAGACTTCTCTGCCAGTTTTCGTGAAGCGTCTTCGACGGCTTCCACGCGATTACTTAAGGAGTTGAGCTCCCAACGCTGGCGCTCGTTTTCCGCCCGCAACCGTTGATTTTCGACTTCAGTGCGGAAGTGTGCAGCTTGTTGTGTCAGTCCGTAAAAACCATACAGCGTTGCTGCTATCAAACCGATTCCTGCCAACGCAAGGATTCTCAGCGATTTTTTTTCTACGCAAAACCGGCGGATTTGGGAACTGGAACGGGGGGTATGGGCGATTATGAATGCATAAAAACGGTCGTCTTTAGCCATTTGTTGTCTCTCCCGTTGCGTCAGCAGAAATATTGGGGCAGCTGCCGCAACTGAAAGCACAGCCTCCAAAAGGCGACGGTGCGAACTTAAACTTCGAGTTGTTTTTTAGACCTGCTTGAAGATTGCAGCGGGTGAATGCACCTAACGAGGCAGAAACTCCCAGTCGATGCTGCAAAGCAGGCTGACCCTATCACACGGCTTCCGGTCATTGCAACCGGAGCAATTGTTCAAATTTGTTATAAATTCGAGGCTTCGCGACGACGATTGAGGCGGTCGCGCAGTATCGAGAAGCCAATCAGACTTAGCACCGCAACGAAGATTACAACGATCAAAACCTTGATCGCTGTAAGAAGCAAACCACCCAGCGTTACGATCGACCCGAGCAGTGTGACTACGAGCAGAATGAGAGCAGAAATTCCTGCGAGTGCTTTTAGAAGAATTGCCATTGCCGTAAACCCTATAGACTGCGTTTGAAGGGCAGCGTCTCGACGTCCTTACGTCCGAATTGCGTTGTTTCACCGGTCTTGAATCGAGCGGGCTCAACTACCGAACCGACAACGACCGACGGTGGCGGCCGCCTGGAATCAAACCGGACGATGCGGTTAGCCGAACGATTACGTCGCAGGTAATCCAGCAACATGTAAACGCCGAGCGCTACGAGTCCAACCGGAAGCAATTGCCGCACGGGCAACTGAACGCCCAGTAGGGTGTGCAGCAGGAAAAGGGTGCCGATAATTACGAGTGTAATGCCCCAGGCGAATGGGTTTCCGTAAAGACGTCGCGCAATAATGTCTTCCTCAGTGTCGGGCGTTAACCCTGCCCGAATTAACTGCGCGGTACGGCAAGCATCGACGGCTGCGAACAGCCACGTGCCCAGCACACCCAGAATGAAAAACTGAACGCCCTGAGTAAGCACCGCCATCTGGAAGAAGCTGGCGAAGATTGCGAAGTGAACAATCGCCTTCGCCGTTTGGCCGTTGTAGGCGGCGCCCAGTCCTGGCACAAACGACAGCAGCGTTGCTATGAACGGTGAACTGTTGCGGTATTGAACGGGAGCGCCGGTTGATTGCGATTCCTGACGTAACAATTCAACGCCCGCAACAATGCAATCCTGGCAAAACGGAAAGCCACGAATGCGGTGATCGCAAGCTGAACACAGTCGCCGAGCGCACTGGTTGCACTGGACGACTCCGGGATTCTTTGGATGGTAAGCGCAGTAAAGCATGTCCGAAAAATACCGCTTCAGTTTGCGGGTTTGTCTTGCCGGCTCTTATTGGGAGCGGGATTGGTTTTCGGTTCCGGTTTTGCCTGTCCGTTACCCGCGTTTTGCTCAATTGTTCCCGGTTTTCCTTCAGGCTGGCTGCCCACCAATCCTTTTAATCCCTTAGTGATTTCTTTGATTCCGCCGTTCGAACCGGAAGAGTAGCTCTGTTCTGCCAATCGCAGACTGGCGCTATAAACTCCGCCGATCGAGCCGTCCGCCGACACTGTATTAGTCAGCACAAACACCGCGACTAAAAGCATCGTTGCAACCGTGGCGAGCTGCGGAGAAATGATGGGGTCGAGCCAAACGCGCAACCACGACGCCAGGCGTTCACCGAAGCTGGCACGGATTTCTTCCGAAATGCGCGAGCCGGACGTCGCCAGCAGAATTCGCTCATGCAGGCCAGCGGGCAGTGGTTTTTCTTCGCCAAGCGAGATGTAGCAGGTGCCGATGGCGCGAACTACTTCGCCCGGCAGTTCCGTGCATCGCTGACAAACGGCCGCGTGGCGTTCCCAGCGGTGATAGACGGAGGCGGGCAAGAATCCATCAAGGTAGTCAGTGACAAACGCCTCGAAGTCTTCGCAGCTCATTGCCATTTCCGGCATTGTGCTTAAGAGAATGCGAGCCTCTAACTCTTTCGGAGCTTCAAACACGCCTGCCGTCTGGCAAGCTTGCATTGCGCTCTTAACCTCTATCAAAGTGTCGTGACAGACGGGACAACGAAGCGCATGCTCCGCAAACGTCTTGTGCGTCGCCGGCTCGAGTGCGCCGTCGAGATAGTCAGTCAGCCGTTCTTCGAAATCGTTACAAAGCATCAAATCTCTTCTTCCTGCCCCAATTCCATTTTCGCTGCTGCGTTCCTCCCCGAACGCAACAGTTATCCCTAAACCTCGCTAACTGCTAACACCTTCATTCGCCGCAAAATCTTTGCTAACTCGATACGACCCCGGTTAATTCGCGACTTCACAGTGCCTTCAGGAATTTCCAGTAGATCCACGATCTCCTGGTAACTCAATTCCTCAATGTCACGAAGGATTACGCAGGTACGCAGGTCGGGTGAAAGCTTATCGATGCCGGCCTGTACCTGCGCGCCCAATTCCTGACGCTCCATTTCCTGGTGCACTGAACGCGACGATGTGTGCAGGTGATAGGAATGGTCGGCGAGGTCGTCGGCCTGATTATCGTGTGGCGTACGCTGTCGTTTCCGGTAGTCATCGATAATCAGATTCCGCGCCAGTCGCATCAACCAATTCTGCAGGTCGCCCTGTTTCGCGTCGTACTGTTCCAAAGATCGATAAATCCTAATGAAAACTTCCTGCGTCAAATCTTCGGCGGCATCCGCACGAGAAGTAAACCGGTACGCCAGGTTATAAATTCGTCGCGAATAGGTGTGAACAATTTCTTCCCAGGCCGCGCCATCGCCGGCGCGACACTTGCGAACTAACTCGGCTCCTTCGTTGGCAGCCAAAGCTCTTGCAGCCCCCACTTTTAACTCTCCGCCTACCTGATTAGCGCCGATGCAAGTCGCAAAGCCTGGAATTCCCGCCCGGCAGACGGATTTACGTTTCAATTAAAGGTAAAGTTCCGATTCGTTCTGACAAAGTCCAGCGGACAAATCCAAAGCCATTGTCCCAAGCTGATGAGCAGTTTACGGACGTTAGACTCTGGACATTCAACATCGGCACAAATATCACTGGACTCGACTGAATGTTATGAACTGTAGTAGCCTTCGCGCGACCCAATATCTTGTGGTTCAGGTTCATATCGAGTCAAGCGGATTACTAATTATTGAAGTCTACTACGCGAAAATACTTTGAGTTTGGTGCACTTTGCCTGTTGGCGGTCGCAATCCTTTGGTGGTTTGGCCGAAAGCTTGACTGGCAGGAAGTGCGACAGGCGGTAAGTCACGCGAACCCTTACCTGCTCGGCCTAGCGGTGTTGGTGATCAGCCTTGCATACCTATTTCGCGCCACCCGCTGGGGAGCGTTATTGGCGCCGCTGTGTCCCGCCGGCTTACGAAATCTCTTTATCGCAACGACCGTGGGGTTTGGCGCAGTTTTCCTTTTTGGACGAACCGGCGAAGTTGTGCGACCGGTCGTATTGCCAATGCGCGACGATCGTGTGCGGCCGGCCGCTTCATTCGTCACGATCATGGTCGAACGCATTTACGACATGATCGCGGTGGTGCTGCTGTTTGCAATCAACCTGCTTTGGTTTACACCGCCGAGCAATGCCGGCGTGGAATTCGGTCGCGTGCGCACGGCCGGGATCGTGTTGTTGCTGGTGGCCGTGGCCGGCGTTTTTGGGCTGACGCAATTTAGAAAAAAGTCGGAACGCGCGATTGGCTGGATCAGAAAAAAACTCGAGCGACGCCGCTTTGTCCCGCCGCGAATAACGCGTGCGATTTTAGGTGTTCTTGAACAACTCGCGAGCGCGCTGCGTGTGCTCGTTGATGCGCGCGAGTTAGCCGTCACGGTTGGCTGGACGGCATTAGTCTGGCTCTCGATAGCATTGGCCAACCTGCTTGTGTTCCGCGCGTTTGGCCTGCCGTTCGGTATTACGGAAACTGTTTTCGTGCTTGGTTGGTCGCTAGTCGGTTCGCTGGTGCCGACGCCGGGTGGCGCCGCTGGCGCTTTTCACGCGGCTACCGCTGCCGGCTTGATTTCACTCGGCGTTCAACGCGATACCGCCGCTGCGATCTCAATCGTCCTTCATATAGTCGACTTCGGACCGGCACTGATCTTTGGGGTTTATTATATCGCTCGCGGCGATATTAATTTGTCACGTTTGCGCGCCAAGACATCTACTGAGTCTGTCGAACACGCAGTGGAAGACGAACCGGTGATCCCTGAGACAGTATTCCCGCAAACGGAAATGAAGGCGGTCGCGGCGGGAGACTAACTGGACAAGCGGGCGAAATCCATTTTGCGAGGTACAAAGCGATGAAGTGTCCTTTTTGCGGTTATCTCGAAGATAAAGTGGTCGACTCCCGCGAGTCGCGCGAGGGTGAAGCGATCCGTCGCCGGCGCGAGTGTCTGCGCTGTGAACGCCGGTTCACTTCTTATGAGCGCATCGATGAAATTCCGTATATGGTGATCAAGAAAGACGGTCGCCGTGAACCGTTCGATCGTAACAAGGTAATGGCCGGTCTGTTACGCGCCTGTG
>JBKPNP010000661.1:0-2336 GCA_046732775.1 Acidobacteriota bacterium | reverse complement strand
GCTGTAGTTGTATATGATTCGGTGCCGTCAAGTTCTGATGATTTTGCTGGTGGTTCTCATGACGCCTCTGGGAACGTCGCGAGCGCAGGACGACGATACGGCAACCACCGTCTCACAACGACAGCAGGCACTAACCTCTTTGTTGGCTGCGGCCGAACAGGATCGTTTGTCAGATCCTGCTAAAGCCGCAGCCCTTCTCAACCGCGCTGCTCGTTTGCAAATACGTTTGCAGCTTACTGAACAGGCGCTGGCTACCTACCAACAAGCGCTTGAGCTTCTGGATCAGGTTCAAGACACCTCAGTAAGAATAGTCACGCTGAACGGCATCGCGGCCGCGTATGGTCATCTCAGCAAATGTGACCTCGCCCAAACATACATCGACAAAGCCATCGCTCTGAGCGAGCAAAGCGGAAGTCTGACGGGCAAAGGCGAAGCGCTGATTACGCTCAGCGATTGCCAGGGCTACACGGATAAAGCCACTGCGTTGCAGACCGCGCAAGCAGCTCTCGAAGTTTTCAGGTCAATCAATGATCAACGTGGCATGGCGCGGGCGTATTCCTATATGAGCGATGCCCAAATCGCGCAACACAAACTTATCGAGGCGACGGAAAGCAATCAGGCGGCGTTGGATATCTGGCGGCAGTTGGGCGTTCGGGAAGAACAGGCTGAGGCCTTGATCAGTCTGGGCTTTATTGAATATCGCAAGGGCGCGATGGAAGAATCACTCGCGCTCTTCGGCCAGGCGCAGTCGTTGATCGAGGAAGACGCCGAGCCCTACATGATGGGCCAGATCACAAACGGGATCGGTGAGGCGTTTGTCGAGAGTGGCCTGCCCGAAGCTGGTCTGACAAAGTTTCAACAGGCTTCGCAGTATTTCCGCAAAGCGGAAAATCCTCGCGCGGTGATTGTGGTCTCATGGAACATCGGTGGGTCATATTATCTGCAGGGTAAGTATGCTGAAGCTTTAGCCACTCTGGAGAAAACTCTCAGCGAGGCGAAAGCAATTAAAGAACAAAATGTGGTCGCCATGTGCCACGACTTCCTCGGCAGAACCTACGAGGCCCTCGGCGACAAAGCCACCGCACTCACCAACTACAACCTGGCTTTCCAGATCTATACCGGGTCTAACAAGCAACGCGAAGCCGCGCGCACACTGGCGCTGATTGCGCATATCGAGGAGCAGCAGAGCAAGACTCGACAAGCCCGGCGGAATTATCTGACGGCACTCGCATCGCTCAGATCGCTTTCGGATCGCATAAACGAAGCGGCCGTGCTTTACGCGCTCGGCAATCACGAGCTGCGCGAGAACAATCTGGATAAAGCTGAATCGTACCTGCGTGAGTCGATCGAAGTGACCGAGAATATCAGGAGAGTTTCTTCCAGCCGCGATCTGACGGCTGCGTTTTCAGCGACGGTCTACGACCGTTATCAAACCTACGTTGAGTGTCTGATGAAAAAGAATCAGCAGCAGCCCCAGCCGAAACTCGTGGCGAAGGCGTTTGAGGTCAGCGAGCTGGCACGAGCGCGCTCGCTGGTAGAGTTGCTGCAAGCGACGCAAACAAATCTTGCTGCCGGCGATCCGGAGCTGGCAGCCCGCGAGAAGTCCCTGCGTTACAGGCTCCAGGCGCGAGAGGATGAAAAGATTGCCCTGCTCGGAGTGCGCTACCGCCGTCAGGATCTGGTAACTCTGGAAGCGGAAATTACCCAACTCGCGGGTCAATACCAGGAAATAATCAACACAATTCGCGCGCGGTTTCCGGCGTTTGATCGGATGAGCCGCCCCGCCGGCTGGGATCTGGCGCAAATTCAGGAACAGATTGTTGGTGACGGCGAAACCCTGCTGCTTGAGTATAGCCTGGGTCGTGATCGCAGTTACGTGTGGGCGGTCACGCGCGATCGATTCGAAAGTTATGAGTTGGCCGGCGAGTCGCAAATCAACGAGGCCAGTGCCAGGGTTTACAAACTATTGTCAACGCCGTCCCCGCAAAACGAATCGTCGTTGGCCCAGGCGACGGGCGAGTTGACCCGGCTTATCCTTGCTCCGGTTGCGAAAGAACTCAATAAACGTCACCTCATCATCGTGGCCGACGGCGGTCTCAGCTATATTCCGTTTCAATGGCTCCCTCAGCCGGGGACGGAGCGAGAGCCACTCGTCGATCGTTTTGAAATTTCGTATTCGCCCTCGGCCTCCATTCTAGGACAATTGCGACTTGAAATTGCGCGTCGTCCAGTTCCGGAAAAAGTGTTGGCTGCCTTTGGCGATCCTGTCTTTGAATCAAACTACGGTCGGCGCAAGGAGACTGACACCAACAATCAGATCGCTTACCTGACTGAGC
>JBKPNP010000660.1:0-2729 GCA_046732775.1 Acidobacteriota bacterium | reverse complement strand
TTCGCCGCATCGAGAAGCTTTACACCAGGCGGATCGCGCCGCATCAAATTCTGACCCCGGAGTTTGCACGCCAGCTAGCGGAGCTGTCACACGAAACACGCAGACAGATCGGGGCCTTGATCGATCGTAGTGGCCACGTCGAATACGTGATGGTTGGCGACAACCGGCGCATCGAGCTGCCGGACTTTAAACGAGTACGTGTCGCAGTCGATCGCTTTCGTGGATTGCGTTGTGTCCACACACACCTGCGCGGCGAGCCACTAACTCAAGACGACTTAACCGACCTTGCCTTGCTGCGTCTCGATTTAATGGCAGCGATCGATGTAAACCCGAACGACGGGTTGCCAGGGAACGTTAGTGCGGCGCATCTGCTGCCGCTGGCAGCGGTGGACCTCCAATCGACAAATCAGGCTGAACCGTATGCTTTTCTGCCGCCACAAATTCCTTCGCAACTGGATGTAGATTTCCTGACGCTGATTGAATCGCTCGAGGCTGAGATGGCGCGCAACCGCCGCACCTCTCGTCAGGATGGCCTGCGCGATCGAACAATTCTGGTCGGCGTAACTACCGGTCCTATTGCTGACGCTGAAGAATCAATGGCGGAGCTGGGTGAACTGGCAACCTCAGCGGGGATCGTCGTACAGGACAAGGTCATCCAGCGACGACAGGCCATCGATTCGCGCACGGTGCTGGGACGCGGCAAGCTTGATGAACTCTTCATTCGTTCACTTCAACTCGGCGCCGACATGCTGGTGTTCGACCGCGAATTGACCCCCGCGCAAGTGAGGTCTCTCTCGGAGGCGACGGATCTCAAAATCATCGATCGTTCGCAGCTCATCCTCGATATCTTCGCCCAGCGTGCGCAATCGAGCGAAGGCAAAATTCAAGTGGAGCTGGCTCAACTAAAATATTTATTGCCGCGTCTGATTGCCGGGCAGGATTCAGCGTTCTCTCGACTAGCGGGCGGCATTGGCGGGCGTGGGCCGGGCGAAACAAAGCTTGAAATGGATCGCCGCCGAGTTCGCGATCGCATCAACCGGCTGGAAAAGGAAATCGAGACGCAGCGCCAACGGCGACAGGAACGCAGAAAGGTGCGCACGCGCAACCAGCTGCCAATCGTTTCAATTGTTGGTTATACGAACGCGGGCAAGTCGACGTTACTAAACGCGCTGACTAACAGCGAAGTTCGCGCTGAACAGCGCATGTTCGCCACCCTGGATCCGACCTCGCGCCGGCTGCGATTACCGCGAGAACAGGAAATCATCATTAACGATACGGTGGGCTTCATCCGCGACCTGCCGCCCGGATTGTTGTCTGCCTTCCGCGCGACGCTCGAAGAAATCAACGATAGCACGCTGTTGCTCCATCTGGTCGACATTTCCAATCCGCGCTGGTCCCAGCACGTGCAGTCCGTTGAGCGGATTCTCGAGGAGTTACACTGCTCGAACATTCCCTCAATCGTCGTACTGAACAAGGCTGACCTCGTCGACCGCGAAACCGTGCCGGCTATCGGACGACAACTTGCCCAGGGAGGCAGCCGCGACGTCGCGGCGATATCGGCAACTGACCGTAAGACGCTGCCGCCGTTACTTGAACGAATCGGTCAAATGCTTGCACAAGACCTGGGCTTGCCTGACCAACACCAGGTTGATTCGCCGCCGATCTCGCGTATCGCATAAATCAAAATGGCCCCGCGAACCCGATTCACAACTCCGTTTAGCCGTGCCCGCGACCTGACGAGTCAGTATCTTGTTAGCCCTTTCAAAATCTTCAAACCCGCGACGCGCTTCTTCATCGGCTTTGCAGCCCTGGTAATTCTGACCACGCCGCTCTTAGTCAGCAATTATTCCTCCGGTTACGCCTATGACTATCAAGAAGGAGAGGTCGTCAGAGGAAACGTGGTCGCGCGCGCGGATGTCAATGGTTTCGACATTGCCGAAACAGAAAAGCGCCGCAACGCTGCGCGACAATCCACGCGCCCGCTCTTCAATTTCGACTCGACCCGTGGCGAGAGCTCGGCGCGCAGCTTCCGCGCTGCCTGGGAAGATCTGAAAAACCATAGTGAAGGATCCGGTTCGGGCAAGTCTCTCAATTGGACGGGTGAAGGCGGTTCCGGTGTGGCCCGGGCGCTGCTGGCGCACAATCTTAGTGAAGACGAAGTAGAACAACTTGCGACTATTATTCGCGAAACCGGCGACCGCTACATTTACGACGACGCCGAAGCCGATCGCCTGAACCAGGAAGTAATATTGGTTGACGTCCGTAATCCATCGGCGCAAATGATAATGCCGGCGCCGCGCACACGGATGCTGTCTTTGACTGAGGCGCGCCACGAGACCGAACTCAAGTTGCTCAAGCTGCCCGGTTGGTCGCAGGAACAGAAGTCTGCGCTCAGCGCTGCGATCGTTCCATTGATCCGGCCAAACGTTGTGCTTGATCAAACAGCGACAGCGCGCGCCCAGGAAGCCGAGGCAAACAAGATCCCGCCGGTGCCGGTTACGGTGAAACGCAACCAGATGATCGCGCGTGAAGGCGACACCGTTACTCCGACAATCCTCGCGCAACTAGCCGCACTAAAAAACACCGGACGCTCCGGCCGGCCGTGGCACAACCTGATTGGCTTGTTCCTGATCGTATGCGCCGTTTACTGGTCGGTCTGGAAATTTACTGAACACCGCAGCACGGTGTCTGCACTGTCATTAACGAAGTATCGCGCGTTTGCACTCGTC
>JBKPNP010000659.1:0-1870 GCA_046732775.1 Acidobacteriota bacterium | reverse complement strand
GGCACAAACAGCAACAGATCGCGGACCGCGCCGATCAGAGACGTTTCATAACCGCGCAACAATGCGGCGCGATGGACAGCCCAATACCCCACTGCTTCAAATGCCACCAGGAGCAGGATGATCAGTAAATGTGATGATGCGCGGTTCTTCATGCTTCAGTACACAGCAAACAGTAAACAGCAATCAGCCGAGATTCGCTCAATTTGGTGGTGTCGCCGTAACTCGCGGCGGACGAGTTTGACGTGGCCCCTGCTGTCGCATTTGAACAGCGCCAGGTTGGGTCTGAGCGACCTTGAAGTAACCAAGGTCTCGCGCCTTCAGCACCAGCGCCGCCGCAATTGGCGCCGCCGATTTCGACCCGTAGCCACCGCCTTCGACGATTACCGCCATCGCTAGTTGCGGACGCTCGAGTGGTGCGATACACAGAAACCAACCATCAATCCGCGGATTGTCTTCATCCATGATTGTTTCTTCATACTCGCGGATGATATTGCCCCGGTTGTCCTTCTCGACTTTGTGACGCGTCTTCGGTTCGCCCGTCTTCGGGTCAAACACAGGTTGCACTTTTTGCGCGGTGCCGGTCTTGCCGCCAGTGTTAATGCCGGCCGCTGCGACGGGTGCAAAGACGCCCCGCGCTGTTCCGCTCGAACCACCGGTCACCAAACCCATAATGCCGCGCAAAGTGGCCGCGACTTGTGGCGTCATTACCTGCTTAAACATTTCTGGCGGCCGATCGAATTCGATTTTCGGCTTCATCAGCTTGCCTTCCATGTTGCCGATCGCAGCCGCCGCCAGCGCCATTTGAAACGGCGTCATCTGTCCCGCGTAACCCTGCCCGTAACCCATTAGCGCGAGATCGTATCGCGTCACTTGCTTGCCGGTAACGATGGTCGCTTCACGCGGCGCAAGCGCGCGCTTCACGGCGTCGGTGCTCGCGTTCCAAAGTTCCGGTTCTTTGCGTCCACGCAGCGCTTCGGCAGGGGTGTCGTAGGTGCCGATGCCGAGGAGTTGTGCTGCGTGCTTCAAACGTTCCGCGCCGAGCTTCACGCCCATCTGAGCAAAATACTGGTTGCAGGAAACTTCATACGCGTGGGCGATTCCCAGCCTGCCGTGAACTTCGCCGGGACCGCCGTCGTCAAAAATTACGTTCGCGCCCTGCGCCGCATAATAGCCGCCACCGCTGCAGGTGAATTCAGTGTCCTGCTCCCCGGCGAGAAACGCGGCAGTCATCGTTACCGTCTTGAAGGTGGAACCGGGAATGTAGTAGGCGCCAAGCGCACGGCTGACCAGCGGTCGATCGCGTTGATTGGCCTCGAGCTTGATCCAGGTAGTTTCGTCCTCCACTTCTTTGAGGCTGTAAGACGGCTCACTGTAAAGCGCGAGCACTTCGCCCGTCTGCGGATTTAGGATTACTACGGCGCCATGCTTACCCTTCAACTGGTCAACCGCCGCCTGTTGCAGGTCGCGATCGATCGTAAGCCGCACATCGTTGTTCCCCTTAAACTCGACGGTCTTTCCGCGAACCACGTCGAGCGCTTCGGGTAACGCGCCACTCTGAACGCCAAAGAGAGCGCGCTCAATCCCGGGGTCGCCGCGATCGGAACCGAAGATTTGCGCCATCGGTTTGTCCATCGGATAGTCGCGGTAAATATTGCCGCTGGCATCACGACGGTAGAGCGCCAGGGCGTTTTCGAGTTTTCCACTGCGGTCTAACAGCCAGCCTCGCAGCGTAGATTCCGAGAGACGACGATTGCGCAGGTCCTTGTAGCTCAGCTCCTGAAACTTTTCGTTTTGCTCTGGAGCGTAGTGGGTCCAGTAGATATGAAAACCAAAGAGCGAAAGCGAAAGCAGGACGAAGATCCAACGCAAC
>JBKPNP010000658.1:0-1372 GCA_046732775.1 Acidobacteriota bacterium | reverse complement strand
GCGAGCGAATTCGCTATGCGATAGAGCGCGGTTTGCGCGGACCGGCGCGCCAGATTGCCGGGCGCCGCGGTGTAAAGTCGGTCCTTGATGATATCGAAGTAACGCGCCGAGAGCGTGCCAGTGCAGAACGCATAGATTGCGCGCGTTGCCATATGAAACTCGTAGCTCTCAAACGCTTTTCTGACCTCGGTTATCACATCGTCGAGTTCCGCGAGCACCCAACGATCGATTTCGAGCAACTCGGAATCAGGGACGACATTGGTAGCCGCGTTGAAACCGCTGAGATTTCCCAGCGCATATCTGGCGGTATTGCGAATCTTGCGATATGCGTCGACTGTTCGCTCGAGAATCTCTTCTGAGCAACGCACGTCCTCGTGATAGTCAGAAGAAGCTACCCAGAGACGCAGGATGTCCGCGCCCGACTCTTTCACCACTTCGTTGGGCGAGATTCCGGTGCCTTGCGACTTACTCATTTTTTCGCCCTGCACCGTGATGAGCCACCCGTGCGTGATGATGTTGCGATAGGGTGCGTGTCGATTTTTTGCAAGACTGATCAGCAGCGACGAATTGAACCAACCGCGATACTGATCGCCGCCTTCGAGGTAAACGTCCGCCGGCCGCCAATCGCCAAGCTCTGCAGCAAAGTACTCCTTGAAGACCGAAGTCCACGACGAACCGCTATCAAACCAAACATCGAGAATGTCAGTTTCTTTGGTGAACTCGTCGCCGCCGCATTTTCCGCACTTGAAACCCTCGGGCAGCAACTGCTTTGCGTCGTACTTGTACCAGGCATCCGCTGACTCACGTTCGAAGATGTCCGCAACGTGATCGATTACCGCCGGATCGAGCAACACAACGGGCTCGAGGCTGCCTTCATTGCAGCCGCTGCAATAGAATGCGGGAATCGGCACTCCCCAAACGCGCTGCCTGGAGACACACCAATCGCCGCGATTCTTGAACATGTTGAGCATGCGCTGGCGGCCCCACGCGGGGATCCATTCGACGGCTTCCCTGATCGCGTGTTCAGCTCCGGAGCGCAAACTGAGACCCCAGTCGTCGGCGGGGGAAACGCGGTCGAGTGAGATAAACCATTGCGGCGTCGCGCGAAAGATCACCGGGTTTTTACAACGCCAGCAGTGCGGGTAACGATGCTCGTAGTTTTCGGAAAACAGCAGCACACCGCGTTCACGCATGAACTCAACGATTTTGCTGTTGGCCTCAAACACGCTGAGGCCGGCGAAGTGTTCGACTTCCGGCGCGAAGCGCCCGGCATTGTCCACCGGACAATAGACGTCGAGTCCGTAACGCTTGCCGATCACAAAGTCGTCGTGACCGTGACCGGGCGCGGTGTGGACTGCGCCGGTGCCCGCTT
>JBKPNP010000657.1:0-6288 GCA_046732775.1 Acidobacteriota bacterium | reverse complement strand
ATCCCAGCCTGGCGCGGGGACTTTCGTATTACACGGGCGCGATCATGGAGATTAACGTGAAGGATTTGCCGGGGAGTCTCGCCGGTGGTGGGCGCTACGACAATCTGGTCGGCATGTTCTCGGGCACAGCGGTTCCGGCCTGCGGTTTGTCGCTCGGCCTGGAACGAATTATCGTGGTGATGACCGAGCGTGCGATGTTCCCGCCAGCGCTCGCGTCATCACCGGCCGATGTGATGGTTACTGTTTGGGATGAAGCGTCACGCGCAGACTCGATTGCGCTCGCGCAGGAGCTGCGACGCGCAGGTTTGCGGGTTGACGTTTATCCTGAAGCCGATAAATTAGGAAAGCAATTCAAGTTTGCGTCGGACCGCGGAATTCCGTTTGTTGCAGTATTGGGAACTGACGAAGTAGCGCGAGGCGAAGTGGCACTCAAGAATTTGCGTTCAGGCGAACAACAAAACGTTAAGCGTGAGCTGCTGGCAGACTCGATACGAGGTAAGTAGAGTAGAAGCCCGCGAACAGAGTAGAAGCCGGCGAAGCCGGCGGAAGCATAAAGCCTGGGGCGTAAGCCCCAGGGTGCGGGATCCAAATAAAACTGAGCTCGCGGAGCGAGCGCCAGCATTGAAAGGTTAACGCCGCGTTCCCAACAAGTGCTATCGCCCGTTTCACGGGCTATTGCATCAAACTTCATTTCCTCCTGGGGCTTACGCCCCAGGCTTTATGCGTTCACCTGCTCCGCAGGTTTGGCAACGAAGTCATGGACAACACATTAGCTGCACACTATCTCGAAGATTCAATCGCAAGTTTGCGCGCTTACAAGAAGCTGGCTGAGAAAGCATTGGATCAGCTTAAGGACGAAGAGTTTTTTATTACGATTGACGAGGAAGCCAATAGCGTCGCCGTCATCATGAAGCACATCGCCGGCAACATGTTTTCGCGCTGGACGGATTTCCTGACAAGCGACGGCGAGAAGCCCAACCGCAATCGCGATATGGAATTTGTGATTACACCGGACACCTCGAAGGAAGCAGTGCTCGATTATTGGCAGCGCGGCTGGCAATGCGTGTTTGCAGCGCTCGAACCATTGACTGGTGACGACCTGGGAAAGACGGTGATGATTCGCGGCGAGGCTCACACAGTTATTCAGGCCATCAATCGCCAGCTGATGCACTACGCGAATCACATCGGCCAAATTGTTTTTCTCGCAAAGCACTTTCGCTCAGCGGAGTGGAAGTCGTTGAGCATCCCACGTAATCGTTCCGCGGAGTTCAATGCTTACATTGCCGACAAGCCCACTGACGCTGAACGAAAGCCGCAGCTTGAGTCGGGGATGGATTTCGCGAACAACGCAGCCGCAGCTAACGAGAAGAAGGAGTAAGTGAACGAATGTTTCTCGGATTGAGAACCGCAGCCTACTACGTTCCGGATATTGCCAGGGCGCGAGATTGGTACAGCTCCATTCTTGGTTTCCCACCTTATTTTGACCAACCCTTCTATGTTGGCTTCAATGTAGGCGGATATGAGTTAGGTTTGCAGCCGAGCGAGCCTTCGGCGAATAAAAGTGAGGGTGTGGTCGCGTACTGGGGCGTCGATGATGCTAATGCTACGCTGGCATGTTTGCTTGAGCGCGGCGCCACGTTGCACGAAGCCGTACAGGATGTGGGCGAGAACATTAAAGTCGCGACCGTGAAGGATCCGTTCGGAAATGTTTTTGGTATCATCGAAAACCCGCACTTCAAACTATGAGCATCGGTATCACCGGGCTGAACCACGTCAACGTGACTGTGCCTGCTTCGCTTGAGACTGCCGCAAAGCGATTCTACGGCGAAGTTTTGGGCCTAACACAGATACCCAAGCCGATTGGTCCGCGGCAGAACATCGGCGCCTGGTACGAACTCGGTGCCGCACAACTTCATCTTTCAATCGAAGATGAAGCGCAAAATGAACTCAGCGATCGCCACGTCTGCTATCAGGTGTCGGACATCGGTAAGGCGAAAAGCGAATTTGAAATTGCTGGCGTTGTTGTTATCCCGGACGACGATCCGCTACGCGGCCAGATGCGTTTCTTTGTGCGCGATCCTGGCGGCAACATGATTGAGATTACGCAGGCTAGGTAAGTAGTCACCACAGAGACACAGAGGATCACAGAGGTTTCACGGGAGAAAGACTGAAGCAGTCAATATTTTAAAAATGCTGGATAACCTCGGAGATTTACAACGAACACACTCGTGCGGCGCCTTGCGCCCCGAGGATGTGGGCAAGAGTGTGACCCTCATGGGCTGGGTCGCAAAGCGTCGGGATTTTGGTGAACTGACGTTCCTTGATCTGCGCGATCGGGACGGTGTTACCCAGGTCGTGCTCAACTCCGAAGACGCTCAGGAAGCACACGCTAAAGCGAAAGAGGTTCGCGGCGAGTATGTGATTGCGGTTACGGGCGAAGTCACTTTGCGCGAGGAAAAACTAATAAACCGCAAGCTGGCAACAGGCGAGATCGAAGTTCATGCGCGGCAGGTCCTGCTGCTCAACGACGCGCGCACCCTTCCGTTTCAACTCGAAACCGCCAGCAGCGACGCGTTGGCGAGTGAAGATCTGCGCTTGAAGTATCGCTATCTCGACCTTCGTCGGCCGCAGCTCCAGGCAAACCTGCGCCTGCGCCATCGCGTGCTGCGTGAGATTCGCGCATATATGGACGAGCAGGGGTTCACTGAAATTGAAACACCGATCCTGATCAAGTCAACGCCGGAGGGCGCACGCGATTACATCGTGCCGTCGCGTGTGCAACCGGGAAAGTTTTTTGCCCTGCCGCAGTCGCCGCAGTTATTCAAACAGCTCTGCATGATTGCGGGCCTCGATAAGTATTTTCAGATTGCGCGCTGCTTTCGTGACGAAGACCTGCGCGCGGATCGCCAACCGGAATTCACGCAGCTCGACGTGGAGATGAGTTTCGCCACGCTCGACCAAATCTATTCGGTCACTGAAGGACTGTTCGCGCGCGTGTTCAAACTAATCGGCGTCGACCTGCCATTGCCTTTTCCACGTTTTACGTATGCTGAAGCGATGCGGCGATGGGGTTCGGACAAACCTGACTTACGCATCGAGGGCATGGAGCTGCAAGACCTGTCAGCGGCGCTCGTGGGCACTGACTTCGCGCCGTACGCAGCGGCGCTGTCTGCCGGCGGTGAAGTGAAGGGAATTGTTTTGGAACGGGGCGCAGACGTGTCACGAAAAGAATTGGACACTTTGCAGGAGTTTGCTCGACGTTACGGAGCAACGGCTCTCGCATGGATCAAAGTACCGTTTCTTTCAGATTCGGGCGTGTTCGCAGACGCTCCGAAACAGAAACGTTCGTCGCTAGACCACGCGCTTACTCAAAACGTTATTACCGAGTTAGCCAAACTTGCTGGAGCTCAGATGGGCGACTTGGTCTTGATCGTGGCGGGCAAGCCGAAGGTCGTCGCGGCAAGTCTAGGTGCCTTGAGGAATGAGCTTGCGCGTCGCGAAAAATTGATCCCGGCAAACAAGTACGCGCCGTTGTGGGTAACCGAGTTCCCGATGTTCGAGTATCACGAGGACGACGATCGTTACTACGCTATGCATCATCCTTTTACGTCGCCGCTCGATGAGGATCTCGAACTGCTTCAGCGCGCAGTTGAACAAGGCGAAACGGCGCTGCTCGGAAAACTGCGCACCAAAGCTTACGACCCGGTTATCAACGGAGTTGAGCTCGCGAGCGGCTCGATCCGTATACACCGTCGCGATGTGCAGCGTTTAGTGTTCAAAGCTCTCGGGATGACGACGGAAGAGGCGCGTTCGCGCTTCGGCTTTTTTCTCGACGCCTTGGAATTCGGCACGCCACCGCACGGCGGTATTGCACCGGGCATCGAACGCTTGTTGATGGTGCTGGTGCCGACCGAAAACATTCGCGATGTCATGGCGTTTCCCAAAACCGCCTCGGCAACTGACCTGATGATTGACGCGCCAGGCGAAGTTGATCAGAAGCAATTGCAGGAACTGCATCTCTCGATCGTGGATAAGCAATCCGCGACCTAAGTCCGATCGGACATGGTCACTCTCCAAAGTTCTCAGCGAGACCAAATCTTTGCGTATGCGCGCGCTGCCGATCCGGCTGAATGTTGCGGCTTGATCGGCGGCGGCGAGAACAGCAACGCGACCAGTATTTATCCGCTCAGAAACATTGCCGCCAATACCGCAAGCTCCTACGAAGCTGCGCCCGAGGATTTGTTTAGCGCGCAACGACAAATGCGTGAGCGCGGCGAGGACCTACTTGCCATTTATCATTCGCATCCGCGTTCGTCCGAGCCGGCGCCCTCACAAACTGACGTGCGGTTGGCCTATTACCCCCAGGCTGTTTATTTCATCATTGGCCTCGCTGGCCCAACTCCGGTGATGCGTGCCTTTCGCATTTCTGAGCGCGAACAGCATTGGCACGAGGTTGAGTACGTAGTTGCAGGCGAGTAAGATTGAACCATTCAGCGGCACGAATCGTAGGACTTGTAGATGGAGCAGAAGAAAAGCAAATACGACACGAATCCACTTGATCCTGATTTCGTTAAGCAGACTGAAGAGATTCGTAACGGCGATCGCCAGGGCGATACTCAGGACGTGAGTGGCGCCACGCGTGAAATCGGATCTACCGCCGAAGCCGCCCGTCAAAGCGTCTATTCTGAAGCGCCCACACGACGTTACGACAATCTCTCGACTGACGCTCCTTACCAGTCGATGTTTGTGCCGCCAACCTATTCCGCGCCTGCACCGTATCAACCACCATCAACACCATATCGGCCGATCGAACAGCGACCTACTGCACGGTCTGTTAGCGGTATCGGACTGCCTGAAAAATGGGCGATGATCTTGCCGTACGCGCCGTTTTTCATCGGTGTAGTGCCTGCCCTGCTCGAGTTGTTTTTAGTGCCCAGAAGGGAACTGCGCGTGCGGTTTCATGCGGCTCAGGGTCTCGCGTTACACATCGCGATCCTGGTAGTGCAGACGCTATTCGGCGTGGTTAGCGCCGTTACTGATAGCTCGATCGGCGGCTCACTGTTTTGGCTGGCGAGTTTGATATTCCTGATCGTGTCGATGGTTCGCGTTTGGAAAGGACGTCCTCATCACGTCGCCCCCATAACGGAACCGTCGCGCTGGCTGAATGAACATATCGAGCCGCGCAACAAAAGCTAGGCCTTCTGGCATCGACATTGCAGTACCCCCTGCCGGAGGGTTTGCCATAGCCGAGTTGCGAAAACTTCGAACTGAAATCGTGCTGAAAGACGAGCGCGATGTTGCGTTTTGGTTCAGCTTCATCATTCGTTCTGTTGCAACGCAACCACTAAAAAAGGGCAAACTGACTACAGCGGTTGCTCATCAAATGCGGGTTAGCCCGAATCAACTCTTCCCTCGACTACGCGGTTACGATGAGACCATCGAATTCAGTGACGATGAATCAAGCGGGGCAGACAAATGACGCGAGTGGGTCATTAAATAAAAGCCGTAGTTAATCAGACAAAGCAATGCGTGGTATGGAGGCAGCAATGATTAAAGCAAACTCAAATCGAAGACAGCGAGCGTTCGCGTGGTTAACGCTGCTCGCACTTTTCATAATGCCGATTTCGGTCTGGTCGCAGACGAAGATTAGCTATCACAGCAATAAGTACAAACCGACCGACGATGTGAAGGTGGGCCGTCAGGCGGCGAATGAAGTTGAACAGCAGATGCCGATTCTGCGTGACGCGGAAGCGACGAATTATGTTTCCCGCGTCGGACAGCGTTTGGTAAACAACATTCCTGCGGAATTTCAGCATCCTGAATTTCAGTACTATTTCAAGATTGTCAATGCGCGCGACATCAATGCGTTTGCACTGCCGGGCGGTCCGATGTACGTGAACCGGGGCATGATTCAGGCGGCGCGAAACGAAGGCGAGATGGCCGGCGTGATGGCGCACGAGCTGAGCCACGTGGCCCTACGTCATGGAACGGCGCAAGCTTCGAAGGCGCAGAAGTATGGATTGTTAGCCGGGATTCTCGGCATTGGCGGACAGATTTTGGGTGGCCCAGCCGGAGCGGCCGCGCAAATTGCCGGACAGGGTGTTGGTGTCTACTTTCTGAAGTTTAGCCGCGAGTATGAAACTGAAGCTGACATTTTAGGCGCGCAGATCATGGCGCGGGCCGGCTACGATCCGCACGATCTCGCCAATATGTTTCAAACGATCGAACGGCAAAGCGGCGGTGGCGGTGGTGGGTTCCTGAGTGATCACCCGAGTCCGTCAAACCGCT
>JBKPNP010000656.1:0-12306 GCA_046732775.1 Acidobacteriota bacterium | reverse complement strand
CCGGGACACAGCTCATCACGAGGGCAGGAAGCTACGCCTTCTACGTTGCCTACCAGAAGACAGATGGGACATGGGTGACAAATGTGCCCGCCGATGCCGGCGTAACGAATACGGTGAACATTAGTGTATCCAGTCAACCGCAGACCGTTGCGTGGGAATTCAATAGCAACGGTAATTCCGAAGGTTGGACGGCGACTAATGCTTCAGCCACTTCAGTGACTAACGGCACCTACTTTATCGATCCGTCGGGCACCGATCCCTTCATTGTCAGTCCTGCCATTTCCGCATCTGCCTCTGCTTACCAATATTTCATTGTCAGTATGGCGAGCAATGGACTTGATAGCACTGGAGCAGTTTATTTCAAGACCCAGGCCGAGGATTTCTTTTCGGAAACCAAGCGGGTTATTTTCACAGTTTCAAATTGCGCGCTTTGCGGTAATGCGGGCACAGTTCGTTATGCGGTATTTATGGCCGGCAATTCCAAGTGGACAGGTACAATCACCGGTTTGCGGCTGGATCCCACCGGCACTGGGCAAGCAGGAACTAACTCTGATTCAATCGGGATCGGATATATCAGGCTTTCGTCATCGAGTTTGGCGTTCAATTCATCTGAGCCCACTTTATTCAAAACTTTTGACGACTTAAGTTCCATTTCCGATCGCACCTTAGGATAAGCTCTTTTATTGCGAAGCTGAATTCGGAGGTCTCAAAACATATCAACCGGTAATTCCAATGGCGGCGAGTTCGCAGAAATCAATTACGCGGTTCTCGGCCCAGAAGCGATCCACGTCTCCGTTCAGTTCGTCCGAAACGAACGCGACGTGTCCACCGTGCCTGGTAGCGATTAGCAGAACGTAAGGATTATCGGCAAACGCCGGATCGCGTAAGGGCGCGATCGGGATGAAGGGATCGTCCTCGGCGTGGATGATGAGCGTGGGAATCCGAATCCTTTCGCCCACGCGCAGCGAGCTCGCGCGATAGTAGTAATCCTCAGCGCCGTCAAATCCATTTGCGGGGGCCGTGAATCGATCGTCGAACTCGCGCAGCGTGCGCACCTGACGCAAGTTGCCGACGTCGTACAACTCTGGAAACAGTTGTTGTTTGGTGCGCATTCTGTTTTTGAGTCGCCTGACAAAGTCTCGTTGGTACAGCCAGTTTGAACGTTTCTGAATTAAGTCGGCGCTCGCAGTAAGATCGACTGAGGGCGATACCGCGGCCATGCCAAGAATCTCTTTGGGAGGCGTGTCCCCGTATTCTCCGGCGAGCTTGAGGATGAGATTCCCGCCAAGCGAAAAACCGACCACGACCAAATCCGTTAGCCGATCTTTATCGATCAACTCCGCGAGAACGATCTGCAGGTCTTCAGTCAACCCACCGTGATACAGCGTTGGGGTCAGATGATCTGTGCCGCCACAGTTTCTGAAGTTCATGCGGATGATGTTGAAGCCGGCGCGAAAACCCTTTTCCGCCATCGCGAGCATGTAAACGGAAGCACTGGAGCCCTCAATTCCGTGCCAGATCACGATCGTCGGATGTTCGTGACGATCAGTTTGCCAACGACAGTGCGCCAGCACCTGGACATCCGGCTCGGTCTGAAAAAACCGTTCCTCATCTGTTTCTGAGTGAAAACGAAAACCACGCGGCCAGGCGAATGCTGCGAGCGTCTGCGCATGGCCGCCGCGAAACAGCCGGTGAGGTGCGAATGGTTTGTTGCTGAAGATCGCCTGAGCGCGAGAGAGCAGGGCCTGGGTATGACTCAGTTTGTCTCGATCAGTCGTCCGGTTGGGAATCATCTCCCTTACTGTATTACGGGACGGACTTAAATTCTATGGTGACGTCAGCTGTGAGCGTGTCCTCATTTGGAGTTGTTTGAATTGTCGGTTGAAAGCCGGGCTTACGCTGGGACATTATGCGGGCCAATTCCAAACGCGCGTCGCGCATGAAAAATGTTTGCAAGTAATCATCGTTGTAAACGTCGCCCGGGCGAAGTTTCCACAAAGCTTGAAGTGAACGAGCTTCAGCATCGCTGAGACCCTTTATAGTCAGGTTTCCCATTCGATATTGCGGGCCTTCTTTGACCAGAATGTTGTAGGTTACTCGACGATTCGGTTCGTCAAACTCGGGTTTCGGTTTCAGATTGGCTGCGAGATAACCGTGGGCCGCATATCTTTTCCGGACTTCGTGCAGGCCTTTGTCGAACTTCACACCGTTTGCAATTTCGCCCGTTTTCATTCCGAGCGCTTCATCCAACTCCGCCGGTGGCAAGACCGTATTGCCACTCCAAGCCGACTTCTCCCATAAAAATATCGGTCCCTCGACAACGGGAATGGTGACGTCAACTCCGCCTTTACAACCCTCGGCGGTTGCCAACTCTACCGTTGGTTTCGAGAACTTTGCCCGCAGCTGCCCAACCTGGCTGTATAACGGCAGAAGAGTGACCCGCGCAATCGTCATGGCCCCGCCTGACGAATAATCCGCATCCGTGAGCTGGCTTGCGCTTTTCACTAGCTTACTCTCGGGAATATTCGACGCACCCGGAAAATGCAGACTACAGACGGGGATGGGAACTCCCGTAACGCTGAATACGTGCTTCCCCGGGCCGCCGCCCATCGATAGCTCGGGCAAATATTCGACGACGCCATCCACATGTTTCTCCCGCAACAGATTTTCCAGAGCGCGCTTGATGTCGTCAGTCATTCGTCCGGCGTCTGCGGCCATGCCGTTATACGAGGGCACTTCACGCTTAATCGCGGCTGTCAGTTCGTCGTTGGTGAACCAGACAAAGTTGTCGAACACTACCGGCGACTGACCGCCGGAAACTTCCTCAACCTGCAGGATCACCGTTACCTGGTTTCCTTTGCTGGTGGTGCGGTAGGCGACTTTCTTAAAGAGACCGCTGTCGAAAAGTTTTTGTCCGGCGGCATCGAGTGCTGGTACTGAAAGTGGCGTGCCCGTTTTGAGACCACTGCTGGCGATTACTTCTGCAGCTGTTAAGTTCACGAGTCCCTCGACTTCGATCTTTGTCACTGTCCGGGTCGACTGTTGGGCAACAGCGCCGGCGAAAGAGATAATGACCAAACAGAAAGACAGAAAGGGCGCGGCCGGTCGAGAGTTCATATTCGGAAATGTTCCTGGGTTGATGAGAATGTCTGACGAAGCGGCCGAGTTTAGCGTAACGCCGAGGGCTGTGCCAAGCCGGTGGTACAGCAGTCGTTTATGACGAAAAAGAGTTGGAGCGCTCGCACGCGCGACGATCTGATCATCGAAGTTTGGGAACACCTCGACTGCGAATCTGTCGGCGCTGACGAGCTTCAGCGAATACAACACGCGTTGTCGGAGAAGTTCGGCGCCGGCGCGTTGACGAGTCCGGCTGCGATTGCGCGCGTGGTCGCGGACGAGGGCGCAGTGCTGCGGCATCCGGAAGTGTTCGAATGCGATCGGCAATGGCGCGAAGCTGTCTTGAAGAGTCTCTCGTTTGGCGAGTCGCTCGATTTTTCCACCGCGCCTAGCGCCTTCGCATCAGTCGTAAGAATTGAAGAGGAGCGACTACGACTCAGTGACCACGCGGACGATTTACGCGAACTCCGTGAGGTAGTAACAGCACTGAAGACGGAGTTAGGGTTGCAGGCCCGAAGCGAGATCATTGCGCACGCGCAGCGAATAGTGCTCGACGAAGTTGCACAGTGGTTGACGGTTTGGCTGCAATCGCCCGAGCTGTTCTCCGATTGGCTCGACTTGCGACGCCGCTCGCCGGAGTTCCGCACCAAATTTTCCGACGCCTGACCGTTCTGCGCTTGATTCTGGAACTTTTTCGGAGCCCCACGCGAATGTAACTGACAGTAGATTTTCACCGGTCCGAATTACTTCAGTTTATCCAAAGAACACGTTTCGTTATGACAGCTGAAACAGAGCTTTCAGACGCCGAGCTGCTCGAATCGCTGAACGCTGGAAACGAGGAGGCGCTGACCGCCTTGTATCGCCGCCGCGCGCGGGACATTCACGGTTTTGCGTTGCAGATGTGCGGCTCGCAGGCCATAGCTGACGACGTTACTCAGGAAGTTTTCATGGCGCTAATTCGCGAACGTTGTAGTTACGATCCGCAAAAAGGGTCTCTTCACGCTTTTCTGCTCGGCGTCGCGCGCAATCAGGTTCTGCGACGTCTGCGGCGCGAGCGGTTTTACGTTTCGATTGAAGAAAACGCGGAGGAGCGCACGGCTGCGTCGGGACCGCTGGAAAACTACGCGAAGGGTGAAACGATCGAGTCAGTACGGAGCGCGATCCTAACGCTCCCGGAGCGCTATCGAGAAGTCGTGGTGCTGTGCGACTTGCAAGAACTAAGTTATCAGGAAACGGCTGCAGTGTTGGGTTGTGCGGTTGGCACTGTGCGATCGCGCCTGCATCGAGCACGCTCGCTGTTGATCGAAAAACTGCGACCGGCGCGCGAAGACGAGGCTGCTGAAGTTAAATCGGCGAGGTGTTTTGCATGAACTGCCAGGACTTTGAAACAGTTGTTCGCGATCTTGCTCACGAGCAGATGGCTGCCCGGATGACGGGCGATCTGAAAGCCGCGACCGATCATGTTCAGCATTGCCGGACGTGTGAGCTGAGGTTGCAGGATGAACGGGAGCTGAGTCGCAAGCTGGCTACAGTCGCGTCGGCTAAAAGCGAACCATCGACCCAGGTCGAGGCTGCGCTCATTCAGGCCTATCGCCAGACCCTTACAGATTCGAAGAACGGCGCCGTTGTAAGTTCGCCAGTCATCTTTCGTCGGTCTGCCTGGTTCGCCATCGCAGCCACGCTTCTAATCGTATTGGGTGTGGTAGTTCTGCGGACAAAATTAGTGCCTCAGCCGGTCGCCGTGGCGATCGTTCCGACGGTATCGATTGCTGAAGATCCGAGGAGCTCAGACGTTAGGCTCTCGTCAACGACGTGGGCCGGTGAGCGTGACCATAATCTCTCACCGCGGACCGTCCGCCGCACAAATCATCGCAGCATGAAGCGAGCTCGCACTGACGCCACTGTGCAGGTCGCGGCGATCACGCCCATCCCACAAACAGAACCCGAGATCGCCACGCAGTTTATTGCGCTGAGTTCGGCCGGTCCGATGAACCTGCTGGACGGCGGACAGATTGTGCGCGTCGAGTTGTCACGCCTGGCGATGGCCAGCTTTGGCTTGCCGGTAAATATGGATCGTTCGGACGAACGTGTGAAAGCTGACGTTTTGCTGAGCGCCGACGGCTTTGCACGCGCGATACGTTTTATTCAGTAACAAAAAACAGAGCGGTAAACCGTAAAGAGGAACAGAAGATGAAAAAACAATTCCTGTTAATTGCTGGTCTCGCAGTCAGCGCCTTTTTCGTGCTGAGCACAACTCATTCGCTGGCACAACAGACGGGTGAACCCGCTCCGGGCCAGCCCATGCGTTTCGAGATGTCGATGCAGAATCCAGAGACGGCAGCGCCTGCCGGTGATTTTGTTTTCATCGGTAACGAGTTGAGTTTTGGGGGCAAGCTGGTGAAGAACGCGCCTTACTCGGCGACCGCGATCACGGAAAGTATTCAGACGTTGAGCGACGGCAATCGCATTGTGACGAGGTCAACCGCCGCGCTTTATCGCGACAGCGAAGGGCGCACGCGGCGTGAGCAATCACTGGGGCCGATTGGAGCTTTTGCCGGCGGCGGTGAACCGCAGCAAATGATATTCATCGACGATCCGGTCGCGGGCGTGAGTTACACGCTTAACGCGCGCTCGCGTACTGCGCAGAAGATGCCGCCGATGCGTTTTAAGTTTGAATATAAAGTTTCGGCTCCGGCGGGTGAAGGCGTAGGCGGAACAACCGTTACGTTACCGGCTGACCAGCCCGGCCAGTTCGAAATTCAACGCGTTGAAGGTCGCGCGAAGATGGCCGCTGACGGACCTCGATATGTGTGGGGTTGGAGAAATCAGGAGGCGAAGACCGAGTCGCTGGGACGGCAAAACATCGAGGGAATTGATGCCGAGGGCACGCGTGGGAAGGTCACGATTCCGGCAGGTGAAATCGGAAACGAGCGAGAAATCGAGATCATCGACGAGCGCTGGTATTCACCCGAGTTGCAGACCATCGTGATGACCCGTCACAGCGATCCGCGTTTCGGCGAATCAAGTTACCGGCTGACGAATATCAGTCGCAGCGAGCCTGCGAAATCGTTGTTTGAAGTTCCGTCTGATTACAGCGTCAGCAGCGGATCGGGGAGTGGCTCGGGCCAGGGCGGCGGTACTGCGGCAGGCGGCTCAGGCTCAGGCGCGGGCTCAGGATCAGGCGGAGCTATTACGGGTGGCGTTTTGAATGGTAAAGCGATTAGTTTGCCGCTTCCGCCTTATCCGCCGATCGCCAAAGCTGCGCACGCGTCCGGCAGTGTCAAGGTCCAGGTGACGATTGATGAAGAGGGAAACGTGATTTCGGCGCAGGCGATTGCGGGACATCCGTTGTTGCAGTCGGCAGCAGTCGCGGCCGCGCGTCAGGCGAAGTTTTCACCGACTAAGTTGTCAGGGCAACTGGTGAAGGTGCGTGGAGTTTTGGTGTACACCTTTTCAGAGTGAGTATGTTTGAATAGGAGGCGGGGGCAAGCCCGCCTTCCTATTTGTGAGATTTTCATTGTCCTCGGCAACTCCAAAGTGTTCGGCTTTCAAAGATTGAAAGCCGCTCAAGGCTCGATTTGTCGAAACCTCTTCAACACCCCAGGGTCAGGAAGGCGGGCTTGCCCCCGCTCTTAATCTTCTTCTTCGCCGCCGCGAATTCTTCCTTCCGCTCGCGACTGTTCGATGACCTTCTGCGCCAGATTTCCCGGCACCGGATCATAATGCGAGAACTGCATATGAAACGATCCGCGCGCCGCCGTGATTGAGTTCAGCGTCGATTGGTAGTTGAGCATTTCCGACATCGGCACCTGCGCCTTGATCAACTGGTTTTTGCCGTTTGCCTCCATGCCCTGCACGCGTCCGCGGCGCGAGTTGAGGTCGCCCATGATGTCGCCGCTATTCTCCTGCGGCGCGCTGATCTCAACGTCCATGATTGGCTCGAGGATCGAGGGCTTCACTTTCTCCATGGCCGCACGAAACGCCTTGCGACCAGCGGCGCGAAACGAGTGTTCGTCCGAATCGACGTTGTGGTACGAGCCGTCGATCAGCTGCACTTTAAAATCCACCAGAGGATAACCCGCAATAGCTCCCGAAGCTGCTGCTTCGATGATTCCTTTCTCAATTGCCGGCCGAAACTGTTGTGGCACGGCGCCACCGAAGATCTTGTCCTCGAATACGAAGCCGCCGCCGCGTGGCAAGGGCTCAAAAATGACTTTGCAGTCGCCGAACTGTCCGCGTCCGCCAGTTTGCTTCTTGTGCCGGCCCTGAACTTCAGCACGCGCAGTTATCGTTTCTTTGTAAGGAACCTTCGGCGGATGGAGGGTCACTTCAACGCTGTAACGCTTCTTCAGTTTCTCAACCACAGTCTCAACGTGCAGCTGGCCTGAACCCGAAAGCAGGAACTCTTTGGTTTGCGCGTCACGCGTGAAGTGCAACGCCGGATCCTCTTCCAGAATCTTGTGCAGCGCGACGCTGATCTTTTCTTCGTCCTGTCGCGACTTCGGTTCAATCGCAAACGCAATCGCCGCTTCCGGATAAACCACCGGCTCGTAAACAATCGGCGACTGCTTGTCGCAGAGCGTGTCGCCGGTTTGCGTCTCCTTTAACTTAACGCAGGCGATGATGTCGCCCGCATGACATTCCGTAATCTTGTCGATTTGCTTGCCCTGCACCGAATGCAACATGCCGAGCCGTTCCATCGATCCGCGGGACGAGTTCAGCACGGTGGCGTCGTTCTGCAGCTTTCCGCTGATGACTTTCATAACGTTGATGCGGCCCGCAAACGGATCGGCGATGGTGCGGAAGCAATAGGCCGAGAACGGTTCATTGTCGTCATACTTGCGGGCGATCTTGTCTGCGTTGGGCGCAGCGTCCATGGGCAAACCATACTCGGCCACGTGATGCGCCGGATCCGGAGCGTAATCGACAATCGCGTTCAGCAACGCGCGCAGTCCGACGAGGGTCGAGCCCGACACCGCAAATACGGGACACAGCTTGCTATTGGCGATGGCCTTGTTGATGTTCGGCAGAATGTCGGATTCTTCGAGCGTGCCGTTTTCAAAATACTTCTCCATCAGGGCGTCGTCTGACTCAGCTACCAGCTCGACCAATCGCTCGCGAGTCTTATCGACGTATTCTCGACCTTCGGTGGGAATCTCGATCTCTTTCGCCTGCCCGTCTGCACCCAGCTCGTAAGCTTTCATGTGCACTACATCGACGACGCCGCGAAAATCTTTTTCTTTGCCGATTGGAAGGGTGAAGGGAATGATGGCCCGGCTGAATGCCTTCTGCGCGCTTTCTACCGCGGCGCCAAAGTCAGCATGCTCTTTATCGAGTTTAGTCACCACCATGATGCGCGGAACGATAAACTCATTAGCGAACGCCCAGGTCTTTTCGGTCTGAACTTCAACTCCCTTTACGGCGTCGACCACCGCGACGGCGCAGTCGGCAACCCGCAGCGCCGGTCGCGCATGGGCCACAAAGGCGGCATAACCCGGCGTATCAATAAAATTAATTTTGGTATCTCGATGTTCTAAGTGGGCGATTGCGGTGTTGAGTGTGATCTTGCGGGCAATTGAATCGTCTTCGTAATCGGTAACGGTCGTTCCTTCTTCAACTTTACCCCAGCGCGGTGTGGCTCCGGCGACGTAGAGAAGCGAACTAATCAGTTGCGTCTTCCCTACGTCGCCGTGTCCGATGACCGCAAGGTTGCGAATGAACTCCGTGGCGTAGGCTTTCATAAAAGATAAGTCCTTTCAGTGAGCGAATATTTGCGAAATAGTAGGACGGGTAGCCGCCTGTCGATGACGTCGCCGGCCGAGCCTCGAACGCCTGTGCTAAGGCTGTTATCGGTGTCGGGTAATTTATCTGAGGGGTCGGGGCAAAGGCAAGTTAAGCCATCTTTTTCAGATATCTGCTTAGGTTCTTGTAACGCAAACTGTCAGTTTGCGTCGCGTTGAATGCCATCCAACGTTCGCAAACTAACAGTTTGCGTTACAAATAATGACGCCGCCCATCTTTTTCGCGCCTGACCGCATCGTAGTGAGCGAAAATAGTTTCGATTTTACTGGAGCAAGAAAGATGTTTTATCGAAGAATTAGCTCGCTCTTTTTGGCCACCGCATTGGCGACGTTCGCCGCTGTGGCTGCCTTCGGATCGGGCGTGAATAAGGAATTCCCCACGGACAAAACAAGTACACGCGAAAGGAAAGTTCAGGTTTCAGAACCGCTGAATCTCGCGGTTTTAGTACAGGACGATCTCATCTCGCAGGTGGGAAACGAGCTAGGGGTGACGCGTGAGTTTATCCGTTCACTGCCGAACGGTTCGCGCGTGATGATCGGTTACATCACTACCGGCAGCTTGCAGGTGCGACAGCCGTTCACGAGTGACCTGGACAAGGCCGCGCGCTCATTGCGTCTGCCGCTCGCCAGCAGCGCGGCATCAGCCTACAACCCGTATGTGGAAGTGATCGAAGCGCTGCGTCAGTTCGATGAAAACGGCAAAGGAAAGAAGGCAATATTGCTGATCTCGGACGGACTCGATACGTCGCGCGGTTTTGATGTAACCAGCGCGGCGCACACCGTCGATCTCGAACGGTCGATCACTAAAGCGAATCAGAGAAGCGTGACGGTTTACGCGTTCTATGCGCCTGCGGTAGGGTTAACCAGCCGCAGCCGTCTGGCAGCGAGTTACGGTCAAAGTTCACTGAACCGCCTTGCCGAAGATACGGGCGGTAAGGCATTCTTTCAGGGAGCAACCGGCTTCGTGACTTTCGATCCCTACTTCAGGGAATTGAAGCGAACCCTGAATGAACAATACGCACGCGCGTTCTAAATGATCACGCATTCGCAGACGATGGCGCCGTTGCAGAGAGATCTGCGGCGGCGTTTTCTTTGTAACGCAAACTATTAGTTTGCGTATCTAACGGTAGCAGGTCAGTTTGGGTATGTGGTCAGTACCACTCGCGGTAGCGGGTGGGCCGCTTGAGTAGCATTCACATCTTTGCGAGCGATTTCACGCATCGCGGAAATTATTATGTAAGGCACGGAATTCAGGCGGGGATGAGTGCTTCCCTTCGACCCCCCCGCTACCGCGGGGGGGTACTGATCTCATACAAACTGATCTAGTGCCTGCTTAACTGTCATTTGCTATGGACGAAACCGGGAATACGCAAACTAACAGTTTGCGTTACAAAGATCGGAGTAATTTTGCTTGGATTGGGGCGAAGCGCGGTGATAAAGTTGCTCAACACGCAAGCCCGACGGGCCACAAGGTGTCTGGTACTTCACGTTGACTGGCAACGTGCGCGAATATTGTCTCATTGTCGAGGGGGCGTATCTTTCGGAGTCAGAGGCCGAGCATGCCCTACGCGATCCCTTCATCGAAGACTGGGTCGAACAGACCGGCCACTTCAAAATCCACAACATGAACGAAATCCAGGTGACACCCGGCGTCACCCTCGGTTCGCTTGGCGTAGTGATGCTGGACGATCGCGTATTTGAAATTGCCAGTGCCGACGCCAAACATCCGTTGACGGAATTCAAAGCCAAAGGTGTCGCTGAAGCGCTCAGGCGTCAGGACATGTTTGATGAAATTGCCGTCAAACCACGTGACGAAGACGACGAGTTAGCGGCGGAACCCTTAGCCCCTGACTCGCAATCCCCGTGACCCAGGAAAAAACAACGTTCGCGCGCGGACGCGTTGTCGTTACGGTCGGCGACATCACTGCCGAACATGTCGACGCCATCGTCAACGCTGCGAATTCCACGCTGCTCGGTGGTGGCGGCGTCGACGGGGCAATTCATCTCGCCGGTGGACCAGCAATTCTGGAAGCCTGTCGCGAGATTCGCCGCGGGCGATATCCGCGAGGTTTGCCAACCGGTGAAGCTGTTATCACGACCGCTGGAAACCTGCCGGCGAAACACGTAATTCACACAGTTGGTCCTGTCTACGGACGGCACGCCGGCAGGGAAGCGGAATTGTTAGCTGATTGTTATCGAAATTCACTCGCAATGGCAGTCGACCATTCATTGACCTCAATCGCATTTCCCGCCATTTCCACGGGCGTTTATGGATATCCTGCAGCTGAAGCCGCGGCCGTGGCTTCGCAAGCGTTGACCGATTTTCTCGCGCGTGATGAAACGCTTGCGGTAGTACGGCTGGTTTTCTTTGCAGACGCCCACGCCGAAACATTCCTCAAGCACCACAAATTCAGGTAAACGGGTCGTTCGTGTTATAAGAACCGTTTCGTTTTGGACGGAAAGTCTCCGCAGTGTCGCCTGCGACGCAACTTTATTTGTGTTGGTTTATTTCTAATGATTGAAACTATTGAAAAATTGGACGCGAACAAATTACTAAAGTCTCCGTTAATACCGAGTCCGCTTCAGGCGCTGGAGCGGCTCTCGTGGAACTACTGGTGGAGCTGGTCGGCAGACGGCGCCGGCGTTTATCGCGACCTCGATGCGGAGCTTTGGGACCAGGTGGAACACAATCCGCGGATGCTGCTGTCGCAGGTTTCCGAATACCGTTTGGCGGAGATGGCGACCGATCCGGTTTACATTGCGCGAATCGGAAAAGTGTCGGCTGAGTTCGACGAATACATGGCACCAGCCATCAGGGCGGAAAATCCGGTCGCCTATTTTTGTGCCGAATACGGTGTACACAATTCGTTGCCACTCTACTCTGGCGGCCTCGGCGTGCTGGCCGGCGATCACCTCAAATCCGCAAGTGACCTGCGAGTTCCGCTCGTCGCGATTGGTCTTCTTTATCACTACGGTTACTTTCGCCAGCGCCTGGACCGTGTCGGTTGGCAGGAAGAGTTTTACGGTGAAACTCATCCCAATCAGTTGCCGCTGCGTCTCGTTACCGGCGTTGACGGTTCGCCGGTTTTGGTCGAGGTCTCAATTCGCGACCGCGTGGTAAGCGCGCAAATCTGGCGCGCCGATATCGGTCGCGTGCCGCTCTATCTGCTCGACACCAACATCGAGATCAACGAAGAAACCGACCGCTGGGTGACCGGCCACTTGTACGGCGGTGATCGCGAAACGCGTATCGTTCAGGAAATGTTGCTGGGCATCGGCGGTATTCGCGTGTTGCGAAAACTGAACATCAGCCCGAACGTTTATCATCTCAACGAAGGTCACAGCGCATTTCTCACTCTCGAGCTGGCGCGTGAGCTGATTCAAAAAG
>JBKPNP010000655.1:0-2731 GCA_046732775.1 Acidobacteriota bacterium | reverse complement strand
TCTCCTCAATCACTATCAACGCGAACGATGCAACGCCTCCGGCCGGCAACCCACTCGATAATGCTGACGCGCGCTTCTTCGTCCGGCAGCACTACATGGATTTTCTCAACCGCGAGCCCGATACCGACGGCTGGAATTTCTGGGCGAATGAAATTACCTCGTGCGGCAATGACCAGAACTGCATCACGATCAAGAAAATGCACGTCTCCGCCGCGTTCTTCCTGTCAATCGAATTTCAAGAGACCGGCTATCTCGTCTATCGCACTTACAAGGCCGCTTTTGGAGACGCACAGGGAACGGCGCTGGTTAATAACGTGCAGACGCCGATCCTCGTGCCCAGGGTTCAGTTCCTCGAATTCCTGCCCGAGAGCGCGCAAATCGCGCGGAACGTGCAGGTCGGCATCGGCAACTGGCAGCAGACACTTGAAGCCAACAAGCAGGCTTACATGCTTGGTTTTGTGCAGCGCGCGAGTTTCCAAACGGACTATCCGGCGGCGATGACTGCCGATCAGTTTGTTACGCAGCTGAATACGCGCGCGGGCAACGTGTTATCCGCCGCGGAAAAGTCCTCCCTCGTTGATTTCCTCGGCGCGACTCCGAATGACCTGGTAAAGCGCGCGCAGGTGTTGCGAGCTGTGGCTGAGGACGAAGATCTAAAGACGCTCGAGAAGAACCGCGCGTTTGTGTTGATGCAGTACTTTGGCTACCTGCGACGGAACCCTCAAGATCCACAGGACACGGATCACACGGGTTGGAAGTTCTGGTTAACCAAACTGGAAGATCACAATGGGGATTTCGTTCAGGCGCAAATGGTGCTGGCGTTCTTACAGTCGACCGAGTATCGACAGAGGTTCGCGCCGTAACAGCAAGGGAAATCTTGCGGGACGCAAAAAAGGGCTGGATTCTTAATTGAATCCGGCCCTTTCTGCAATTGATAAAGTCTTCGAGTAGCGAAGAATAGTGAAACTAAAAGCGGTTGAGATATTCGCCCGACACCAGGAACGACCTGACCATCTGAGCGGCGTGAAAGTCACCACCGTGGTCATTCAGTTTGGTTAACCAAAACTCGTAACCAGTGTAGTCAGTGTCCTGTCCGGCGTTCGGATCGCGCCGCAAATACCCGAGGTATTGCATCAGCACGAACGCGCGGTTTTTTTCGGCGGCGGCGAGATCTGCATCTTCCGCCACTGCCCTTACAACTTGCGCGCGCGTCATGGCGCCGGTAGTCAGACCGTTGACCAGCGAATCGCGCTCCGACGATGACAAAGGGTTACCGCCGTTCGCATTTAACTTGTCAACAAACTGCGCGGCGGTCATCGTATTCGGAAACGCCGTGACAAAACGTGAACGCGAAACGAAGTCGTTAGCAAACGCTGTCTTGTTGGCAGCCAAAACGCCTTCCCATCCGGGCTGGTTAACAATCAAACCGTTGGACATCTGCAAGGTATCGGGGAGAAACTCGCTGCGCCTGATGATGGGAACAGAAAGCTGATGAGGCCCATTCAGGGTTGATGTCGCAGTGGCATCGCCGTACGCAACTTTGTACATGCGTTCCACCAGAAAGCCGGTCTCCTGAAATTCAATAGCCAGGAAGAACGCGCCCGAGGTGTTGTCTCGAAGACCGGCAATGCAATCGCTATTGCTGCCGCACGCGTTAATCTGACCGACCCAGAAATTAAACCCACTTTGATCGGGAAAGCGGCTCAGAAAATCGACGTACTGCTGATTGACGAAGAAGTCGGAGTCGTTAATTGTTATGGGCGTGTTGGTGCCGGGCCGTAACCGCAGCGGCTTTACTTTGGTGTTGCCGTAGAAAAGTTCCGAGGGGAGACCGGGGGTCTCAGTTACTATACGCAGTGTCGGCGGCGACTGTGCTTGTCCAAAAGCAGACAAAGCCGCGAGGGCCGTGATTAACAAAGCGAAGACAAATTTCATGTTATTGCTCCTGGCGCACCGTACGTCTTTTGAGGGAAGCCTCGAAATGAGGGACTCGTCTAAACTCAAACAAATTAGACGCGCCGACAAGGGGTAAAGTTTAACTCGCGCCATCACACGGCGTCAATTAACACATTTTTGGTCCTGGACTAACTGGAAACCTCTGTGCATCCTCCGTCTTCTCTGTGACTCCGTGGTGAGCCTAGCTATCGTTTATCACCACAGAGACACGGAGGAACACAGAGATCGCACAGAGAAAACCGAACCTAGCCCACATTTTTTTGCGAGAACTACGTTAATTCGCTAATCCCTCGCGGCTGAGAGGTCAGAATTGGCCCGCAAGGTTGCTTCGAGGCTCAGGCATACCAAAATGCGGATTGGACTCGACGGCCTGCCTTTGACTCAGCCGAAAACGGGCATCGGCCATTACACTTTCGAGCTCGCCCTGGCGCTGGCCGCTGTGGCGCCGTCAACCTCATTTGAGCTAGCGTATCCATCTTCCGCTCCGGCGGTCGCTTTAGTTGAGCAGCAATCGCTTCCCGCTAATCTGGCTGTCGAGCGCGTACCGGTCGATCTGCTCGGAAAGCACTGGTGGTCTGTCGGCTTGCCGCGCCACATCCGCAATAACAAAATCGAACTCTTTCACGGTACTAACTTCGACGTGCCGTTGCGCCGGCGCTGTGCCACCGTGCTGACCATTCACGACTTATCGCAACTGCTCCACCCGCAAACTCATCCACGACGCAGTGTCAGTCGCGCGCGCCGGCGGTTGCCGCTCATGACTCGAACTGCCGAC
>JBKPNP010000654.1:0-4405 GCA_046732775.1 Acidobacteriota bacterium | reverse complement strand
AAAGCCTCCCGCGGCAGGTTGCCGGGGAGGCTTTCTGTTCGGATAGAACTACGGGACGGGCCTAGCGACCGGCCGCAGATTGCGTCGACGCGTCAACCGGACTTTCGCCCTCTTCATACTCTTCCGACGCGTAATACCCCGAATAGTAGTACTCCTGTGTCTCGACTTTGACGTTGTTCAGCACCACGCCAAAGATGTGAGCGCCAACGTCCAGCAGCTGCTGTTTGGCTCGACGAACAACTGCTCGCGAGCTTCTGCCGCCGTGGACTACCAACACCACACCGTCGACCATGGTCGACAAGATAGAAGCGTCGGTAAATGAGATGGCCGGAGGTGAATCAATGACGACGTGAGCAAAGCGTTCAGTCAAAACGCCCAATAGTTTTCGCATCTCGTCGGAACCCAAAAGCTCCGCCGGATTCGGCGGCACGGGGCCAGAGGTCAGGAACTTCAGATTGCTGTCAGGACCATAAGTTTGCACGAGGGCATCGATGTCCGTTTCGCCCGAGAGCCAGTTTGTGAGTCCCTTGACGTTAGGCGCGCCGAAGTGCGCATGCAGTCGCGGACGGCGCAAGTCGCAATCAATGATTAATACTTCCGCACCCGTTTGCGCGAGCATGAAGGCGGTATTGATCGCGGTGGTTGTCTTACCTTCCGAGGGCTGGCTCGAGGTAACGAGAATCGTTTTTGGCGGCTGACCTGCAGACGATAACAGCAGCGAAGTGCGCAGGTGTCGATAGGATTCTGCCACCGGCGAACGCGCATCGCTGACCATTGCGAGAGCAGTCGTATCTGATGCCCCAGGCGCAGGTGCACCTGCCGGCCCAATTAACCGTCCACGATCCCGGCTTGCGGGAATCAAGGCGAGGGCCGGGAGATGCAGATAACGATCGACGTCATCGACGGATTTGAGCGTGTCGTCGAGAAAGTCGAGCAGGAATGCCAGACCTATACCGGCGACCAGCGATAGCAGGAAGGCCACGAAAATATTCCGGAAGCGTTGCGGACCAATCGGCTCTTTCGGCAGGCGGCTATAAGTCGCAATACTCACTTCGTTAGAGCGGTCGCCGTTCGTCACCTGAAACTCGCGTTGCCGTTGCAGCAGCGTATTCAGGATCTGCTTGTTGGTTTCCAATTCCTGGGTCATCGCCAACAAGTCGATCTGGTCGCGCGTCTGCTGGGTAGTGGTTGATTTCTGAGTTTCGTAGGCGCGGCGCAAGAGGTTTTCTTTTGACGCGGCAGCTTCGTAACGTCGCTGCATGGAAGTCACGATTTCTGAAGGCGCTTTGTCGAGCTCAGCTTCGAGGCCGAGTAACTGCGCGTCGATCTTCTTAACTTCCGGCCATTCGGGAGTGTAAATAACCAGCAGCGCATCGCGGCGCTCCTTGAGCGCAGAAATACGATCTCTAAGTTTTTCGACCCGCCCGGAAGTATTAACGTCAGGCACGGAAAAGGGGTCGCGTTCTTTGCGCGCTGCCTCGAGTTGCGCTTGCAGGTTCTTGCGGTCGTTCTCCGCCTGCAACAACTGACCACTCAAGGTGGCGAGACGAGTAGCCTCGAGGTTGCCGGCTGTATCGTTGACGAGCGGCAGATTGTTCGCCTTGGCGTAATTAAACTGTGCTTCCTGATCGTGCTTGATCTTGGTTTGCAGGTTAGCGATTTCGCGAGCGAGCAGATCTTCAGCCTTGGTTGAATGCTCTGTTGAGCGCTCGAGATTATTGTTAACGAACACTTCGGCGAGGGTGTTAGAAATCTTCTGGGCCAACTCCGGATCGGAGTGGATGAACTTGATCTTAACCAGGTTGGTGGTCGGTACCGGTTCAACTACTTCCCCGCCGATGATTGCATCCTCGTAGGGCTCGAGCTGCGCCAGCTGTTCGGGCGTTAGGGAACCGCCAGTCACTTCACTTTCGCCAACGACTGTCAGGCCGGACGAAACTGCCGGAGAGTCATTTGTTTTCTTTGGCTTTGAAACGATTCGGCGCAGGGATGCAAACACGCCACCCTGTGACTGACCACCGAAAAACGAAGGATTGTGTTGCAGGTCAAGCGTCAGAACTACCTGACGCGCCAGGGCCGGATTTTCGAGAAGTTTTAGTTGAGTGCCCCAGAAGTTTGGATCGTTTTGCCCGGCGATGACGATCTCTTTGGTCGTCAGGACATTCGGCGCTTTCTGCTCAATGCGGATCGTGGTTTCGCCGGCGTAAATCGACGGCGCGCGGAAAGCTTGAATCGTGACCAGTGAGGTAACAACAAGCACCAGGCTCAGGATCAACCATTTCCGTTTTAAAACTACAAACAGGTAGTCGCGGAAGGTGGTCGGCTCCAGGCCGGACGTGCCATACGGTTTGGATTGAGAATAATCTGAGAGCGGGCGATCAATGCTCCGGTCAAGCGCGCTCACAGGCAAGAGGCGATTATCTTGCGACATCTGTATTTCTAGACCTCAAATTAAGACCAATAGTTTCAAAGGGGAATAATAACAGACCATCAGTATCAGGCAAGCTGATGACGACCTCGCTCAGCCCTTCGCAGCACTTTCATGGGTTTGCTCGAGCGCGGCGAAAGCGGATAACGCGTCTTTCCAAAACGGCAGCGGAGTTAAGCCAACGGCGGCAGACAACAAACACCGCAAACGGGAATTTCGCGGGCGCGCGGCCGGCCGGTTGAGACTATCCATATCGACGCTCTCAAGATTAGTTTCTGCAAAACCGCCCAAATCCAGCGCCGTTCGCGCGAATTCCAGATAACTGACTCCTGGCCCCGCGTTTACGACATGGTAGGTTCCGGGTAAATCCAGCTCGGCGAGCTCCCGCAGACGACGGGCCAAATCCGGCGCATACGTCGGCGTCCCATATGCGTCGCGGATTGACTTGAGTCTCTCGCCTCGGGCCGCACGCTGAATGATGGTGCTGAGAAAATTGGTACCGCCAACCCCAAAAATAAAGCCCGTGCGCACAACCGCCGTTCGCGCATTCGCTAACTGTGCGCGCCGTTCGCCTTCGAGCTTTGATAAGCCGTAACTGCTTTCCGGCCGCGGCTGATCTCGTTGCGTATAAAACCCGTCTTTTGAGCCGTCGAAAACGTAGTCGGTAGAGATGGTTATTAACTGGGCGCCAATCTCGCGACTAGCCCGGGCCAGGTTTTCCGGACCCGCCGCATTTGCCGCGAAGGCCCGATCCGGATCGAGCTCGCAGCCGTCGACGTCAGTCCAGGCCGCACAATTGATTACCGCTTCTGGCGCGTCGTGTTTCAGGGCCTGCGTAACCCGATCTGGGTCGGCAATGTCGAGCCCGCGATGATCGTAGGCAAACGTGACATCACCGATCGAGCGGCAGTATTCGGTAACCGCCCGTCCCACCATGCCTCCGGCGCCTGTAACCAAGACTCTCAACCGGCAGTGACCTCCGCCCCGTATTGTTCGCGATAATAATCCTTATACGCGCCCGTGCGTGTCCGTTCGAGCCAGCGTGAGTTGTCGCTGTACCATTGAATGGTTTTTTGTAGTCCAGACTCCCACGTTTCCTGTGGGCGCCAGCCTAGTTCGGTCTCGATACGCGCCGGATCAATGGCATAACGACGATCGTGTCCGGGACGATCTTTGACGAATCGAATCAACGAGCGAGGCTTGCCAATCGTGTCCAGCACCGACTCGACCACGTCAATATTTCTGCGTTCATTGCGGGCGCCTACGTTGTAAACCGCGCCAGGTTTGCCATGCTCCAACGCGAGCAGGATGGCGCGACAGTGATCATCCACGTAGATCCAGTCACGCACATTTCGCCCGTCGCCGTAGACCGGGATCGGTTGATCGTCAAGCGCGTTCGAGAGAGTCAACGGCAGGAACTTCTCGGGAAACTGCCGCGGGCCGTAATTATTTCCGCAACGCGTTACAACAGTGTCCAACCCGAAAGTGTGATGCGCGGCACGGACCAGGTGTTCCGCGGCAGCTTTCGAGGCGGCGTAGGGACTGTTTGGTGCAAACGGCGAATCTTCAGTGAAAAAAGCTTCGTCATTTTCAGCCAGGCTACCCATCACTTCATCGGTCGATACCTGCACGAACCGCTTCACTCCACGAGCGCGACCCGCGTCCAGCAAAACCTGGGTGCCGGTAATGTTCGTGCGCAAGAATTCCGCCGCGCTGGTAATACTACGGTCGACGTGTGATTCGGCCGCGAAGTTGACGATGACTTCCACATTTTCCGGCAATGCGGCCTGGACCGCCTGCGGGTCGGCAATATCTCCGTGCACGAACCTGTGTCGCTTCGGATCGATGCCCTCGAGATTATCCGGGTTTCCAGCATAAGTAAGAGCGTCGAAGTTTGTGACGTGCCAGTCTTCGTCAGCAAGCAACAGACGGACGAACGCTGAACCAATAAAGCCGGCGCCGCCCGTGACAAAAATC
>JBKPNP010000653.1:0-2566 GCA_046732775.1 Acidobacteriota bacterium | reverse complement strand
CCGGCAGAATGACAACCACCTGTACGTGATGAACGCGAACGGCACCGGTGTCGCACCGTTGACTGCCGACGATTTCGAGCACGTTAACAACACAAACCTCTCCTGGTCGCCTGACGCGACGAAAATCGCTTACATCTCGGGTGATGATTCCGCGCACTTCCTGTCGGTCATCAATGCTGACGGCACGGGCAAGCACCGCCTGCGCGAGACGAACAGCCCCTTCCTCGACGTTGTGTGGTCGCCTGATGCGACAAAGATCGCTTACTCGGACGGCGCCAGCAACGCGCAGTCGAACGTGTGGGTGATGAACGCGGACGGCAGCGGTCTTACACGCGTCACTAACCACGACGAGAACTCGGGTATCTACAGTCGCTCGCCCGCATGGTCGCCTGACAGCATGCGTCTCGTCTTCGAGAGCAATCGCGATGGCAACGATGAGATCTACATGCTTTGGGTGCGACTCTTCTACGCCAACCTCCCGGACAATCTTGTGCGCCTGACGAACAACACGGCAGCTGACGTCGATCCGGCGTGGTCGCCAGACGGCACGCGCATCGCCTTCGCCACCAACCGCGACGGCAACTTTGAAATCTACACGATGAAGTGGGACGACGGCGGCGACCTCCTGCGGTTGACCACCAGCACGGCGGCTGACACTGATCCGGAATGGCAAACGTCAGGGCGATCTCCGTTCGCGTCTGAAGACACCATCCAGTTTGCACGCGGCACCTACAGAACTTTTGAGGACCCAGCTTCTCAGGGTGGAGCGCCGCTCGAAATAGTGATCACGCGCCTCGGCACTCTAGTGGGTCCGGCTGTGGTTGACTACGAAACTGTCGCCGGCACGGCCTCCGATCGCAGTGACTACACGCCCTTGCGCGGTCGGCTGGAGTTCGCTCCGGGTCAGTCCGCAGCGAGTATCGTCGTGCCTGTTACTTACGACTCCTTCATTGAGGGCGATGAGACCGTCACCCTGCGACTCGATTTCGTAGGCGGCGGGTCAAACGTCACCTTCGGGTCGCAGAGGCAAACGCAGCTCACCATCTCAGACTTTTACGTGGGTGTTCCGCCCCTGAATACCATCGACCTGGCAGACAACTTCGTCCGCCAGCATTACGCTGACTTTCTCAACCGCGAGCCTGACGCAAGTGGGCTGCAGTTCTGGTCGAGCCAGATCGCAGCGTGCGGCACGGACGCAGCCTGCATCGAACGCAAGCGCGCGGATGTGTCCGGCGCTTTCTTCCGCTCCATCGAGCATCAGGAGACCGGCTTCTACGTCTATCGGCTGAACATCGCGAGCTTTGGCACGTTTCCACGCTACGCCGATTACCTGGCTCTCGCGCAACGCGTCGGACAGGGTGTAGTTGTCAATCGTGCTGGTTGGGAACAGAAACTTCAGGAGAACAAGGAGCGGCTGCTTCAGGAGTGGGCGCTCAGCACGGCTTTCATCGCGCAGTGTGGCGGGAATCGTACGAGCAGCGAATACGTTGATATCCTGCTTAACAACTCACACATCCCCGCAACGGCTGAATATCGCGCCTCGCTCATCGCCGACCTGGATGCGCATCGCAAGACGCAGGCTGACGTGCTGCGAGAGATTGTCGAGCACGCTGAATTCCGGCGGCTGGAGACCAATCGCGCGTTCGTGCTGATGCAGTACTTCGGCTATCTGCGCCGTAACCCCGATGATCCGCCCGAGCTGAATCTTAACTTCGACGGCTACAAGTACTGGCTTGAGAAGCTCAACTCCTTTGGCGGTGACTTCCGGCGGGCAGAGATGGTCAAGGCGTTTATCAGCTCGACCGAATACCGCAAGCGCTTCGGCACGCCGTAACGACTGGCAGACATTGATGATGGGCTACGCTCTGCACCACTCGTGGGATTTGATTACTGTTGACCAGAGATGGTGAAGGTCGATGACTCTGGCGCTGCAGGAGCCGACGTGGCCCGGGGCAGTAGCCCGACACTGATGGAGGGCTACGCAAAGCACAACATTCGTGGATCAACTGCTGATACTCAATCAACTCGCCGGATGATCCCTGAGCTTGAGTCATACCGTAGCACTCCATGACTGTCGGGCTACTGAACCGGCGCGGATGACGCATTCATCGTGAGGGAGAGCGAAATGTCACACGGCAAGATTTGTTACCTTGAAATCCCAGCGATCACCGCGGAAGCATCAGCAAGCTTCTACACCAGCATCTTTGGCTGGACCGTGAGAAAGCGCGGCGATGGTGAGCTGGCGTTCGACGATACCGGTGGCGTTAGTGGAACGTGGGTGAAAGAGAGCGACCGAACTCCGGACGAACATACGCGCGTCTACATCATGGTCGATGATATTTCGGATACGCTCAAAAAAATCGAGGCTGCCGGTGGCAAGATACTAACGCCGCGAACAGACATCGCTCCAGGTTTGGGCGCGTTCGCCGCGTTCGCGGATCCCGCGGGCAGTGAGTTTGGACTCTACGAGGAGCCGAGATCGGGGCAGTAGCCCGACAGTGATGGAGGGCTACACAAGGTGCAACCCTCATCGGTCTTGTCGGATAGTCTCTCTGAGCATGAGTGG
>JBKPNP010000652.1:0-8319 GCA_046732775.1 Acidobacteriota bacterium | reverse complement strand
CGCCAGGATCTCAGACAAAGACTTGCAACAAGTGGAAGACCTTCTAAATAACCGGCCTCGTAAGACCCTTGGGTACCGGACCCCAAACGAGGTATTTTTCAAAGAACGTTTCGTTGCACTTCAAATCTGAATTCGCGATTTCTCATTTGCCATTGCTGACAAAATGCGTCGCCACACAAAAAACCCGGAGCGGCTGGTCTTTTTTGCGTTCGCGTCTCGCGTTAGCAAATGTAGCCGCCCACTTGAAAGCGTTCAGTGGTGAAACGGCATTCAACTCAACATTCTCAACAGGAGGCTTTCAAATGTTCGCGTCAAGTGGGTTGCGCAAGGCGTTTATCTTTTCCGTCGTTTTAGTAGCGGGCTGTTCGTCGTTGGCTTACGGCCAGATGAAACAGGGCGAAAATTTACCGGTAGGCGTTCCGGTGACCTGGCGCAATCCGGGCGACATCGCCTCGCGTGATTTGCGGTTTGGTCCGGGTTCAGCCGAGCTCGCGCCGGCGGCGCCGTTTACTTTCGTCGAAGAAATCGCAACGGGCGTATCCCCTAAATTCAAAGTGAAGGATGCGCGTGGCGTCGTTTGGTCGGTGAAGATGGGCGAGGAAGCGCAGTCAGAAACTGTGGCGTCGCGGCTGGTGTGGGCCATGGGTTACTTTGCCGACGAAGCTTACTATTTCGACCGTGTTGCGGTATCGAACCTGCCGAAACTTTCTCGCGGCCAAAATTTCATTGAGGGAAATTCGATCGTTCGCGGCGCCCGCTTCGAACCAAAACGTACTGGCGTCAAACGCGGTGAGACCTGGGACTGGTTACAGAATCCTTTTGTTGGCCAACGCGAATTCAATGGTTTGAAAGTGATGATGGTGTTGCTGGCCAACTACGACACGCGTTTGGACAACAATCAGATCTACACGGTCAGAAACCCTGGAACCGGTCAATGGGAAGCGCAATACGTTGTGAACGACATCGGCGCCACCTTTGGCCACGTCGGTGGTTTGGGCGGCAAGCGCGCGAAAAACTCGCTTGAAGATTTTCGTAATGCGAAGTTTGTGGTTAGCGTCGAAAACGGCATGGTCAACTTCGACTACAACACCAAGCCGAAAGGCGCGGGCGGCTTCTTTGCCTCGGTATTCAGCAGCGGCTACGCCAAGCGGCAAGCGAACAAGGAAAAGGCGATGAAGAGTGTGCCGGTGGACGACGCTCGCTGGATTGGTTCGATGTTGGCCCAACTTAGCGATGACCAGCTGCGCTCCGCGTTCCAGGCGGCCAACTATGATCAGGCGACAACGGACGGCTTCGTCGCTGCGTTACGCGGCCGCATCAATCAACTGACGCAACTGCCGGCGATGAGTCAGGTTGCGCAGCAAATCTCGAGGAGCAACAAATAATGAATTACCACTACCGGGCGCGCCGGGATTTCCGCCTGTGGTTTTCAGCCCTGACCGCCATGCTGGTTCTGACCGGCGTGGCGGTTTCGGTCACGCAGAAGTCGGAACCGGTTCGCGCAATCGAAAATTTCGGGAAGGTGAATGAGAACTATTACCGGGGTTCACAGCCACGCGCGGCGGAACTGGCCTGGCTCAAGGCTCGCGGCGTGAAGACCATAATTGACCTGCGCAAGGACAGCCTTGCGGAAGCCCCGGCGGAAGCGCGCAGTTTTGGATTCCAGTATTTCAACATCCCTCTGAAGCCGAGTACGCCGGCGACTGCCGCGCAAACGGATTATTTTCTGAAGCTGGTTAACGATCCCGCGAATTGGCCGGTCTACGTTCACTGCAAGGGCGGGCGACATCGCACTGGTGCGCTCACGGCGATTTACCGAATCACGCATGATGGCTGGACTGCTGACCAGGCGTACGAAGAAATGAAACGTTACGATTTCAATCAAGGGTTTTTCGGCGGACCGTCAGCGCAGAAGAAGTTTGTGTTTTCGTTTTACGAACGATATGCAAACCAAACAAGCGGGCACTGACTCGAGCGGTTCCTCGCCGTGAACCCTGAAGGGTGTGCTCTACGTTGCAGAACCGCGAGCGGTAGCGAGCGGATGCAGGCATTCAACTCCCTCTCGATGCTGTGAACATTCGCTTCCCACGTTCCGTGAAGCATCCCCTCGCTGCGCTCGCGGTTGTGCAACCGACGTTTCCATAACGTTTGACTCGCCGGATTTTGTGTCATATCTTGCGGCCGACCTTACGTGATCGCAGCCGTATCCATTCTCTGACACGATTCGTGTTGTCCTTGCGCCCTGGTTGTCACACGAATCAGGAAATCGAGGTAATCCATGAAAGAATGTCCTCAATGCCACCGGTGTTACGCCGACCTCAGCGCTTCCTGTGATGATGACGGTCAAGCTTTACTTGCCTCGATACCCGGCGAACCGCTGATTGACGGCCGCTACGAGCTGGAACGACGACTGGGGCAGGGAAGCCTGGGAATCGTCTTCAAAGCAAAACATAAGTTTCTCAAGACGACTCACGCAGTCAAAATAATTACGCCCGCACTAGCCGGCGACGATCCATCATTCGCGACGCGCTTCCGCGAGGACGTTTTGGCAGCCAAGACTATCCGGCATCAGAACATCGTCGCGGTAACAGATTTCGCCGCCATTGAGAACTCGATTTCGTTTTTGGTTATGGAATTTGTCGCAGGCAAATCATTCGCCGAGCTTCTTTCCTCTGGACAACGAATCGAAGCCGATCGGGCGCTGGAGTTGTTGTCCGCAGTTTCGGCCGGTGTGGCTGCCGCTCACAAAAAGGGACTGGCCCATGGCAACCTCAAGCCTGCAAACATCATATTGCCGGAAGATTTTCCGGTCTCAGATTTGAAAGTACTCGATCTGGGATTAGCAAAACTCAGACGTAAGGACTGGACCTCGACGAAGGATCAGCAGCAGGCTGCCTTTTTGAATTCCGCATTTTATCGTGCGCCCGAGCTTTGGTCCGAAGACACGCCTGACGAACGATCCGATGTCTACAGTCTCGCCACGCTTTTTTATGAAATGTTGACTGGCGTCGTGCCCTTTAAAGCCGATTCGATCGGCGAAGTGCGGAATAAGGTGTTGACGCAGCAGATTCCATCGTTTGATTTGGTTGGACTCGAGGTATCGCCGGCACTCGAAGAGGCAATATTCGGAGGCCTCTCAAAAGGTCGCGACGATCGCACGCCGACCGTCAAAGAGTTTGTTAGCGATGTGCGTCACGCCCTGCTTGTGCAAACACTCGAGCTCCGTCGGGACGAGGAGACTCAGGAAAACTCAGACTATTGGACTGTGAGCGGTAGAGACTACTCGGCGGGTATCCGAAGAACTGAGCGCTTCGAAGGAGGTCAGGGAAGCTCATCCTTCGACCAGGGAAATTTGAGCACGGGCGCCAACGTGCCAACGCCGCCGGCCTCCAACCCGAGAATTGAACCAGTAAGTCCTGCTAACAAGCCGGCGACGATCGTCGATGAAAACGTTCAGTTCACCGTGTTCCGCCCGCGAGCGGTTGAGCCCGAAGTGTCCTACTCCATTTTGGTTTACGCGCATCTTGCCGAGCGCGCTCCCGATGCGCCGGCCGACTCACCTGAGCCTCGCGAGCTCGTCCAGGAAAAAGCGGAGGAAGCGCTCGGCACTGCGTTTCATGCTTACGCCGACACGGTGGAAGACAGTCAACTGGCGATTCCGAGAAAAGGGGTGCTGACGTTTGTGCCAGACTTTCCCGGTCTCACTCTCGCGCCGCCGCAACACATGCTCGTGTGGCGCGGCCCCGTTCACGAATTGGAGTTTACGTTTACTGCCGGTCGTGAACTGGAAGGACAGACAATCAGAGGGAACGTGCGGGTTTACCTCGGCGCCATCGTGCTGGCGGAGCTAAACATTGCGATCAATGTGAACACCGCGAAAGCCCGGCAACTTGCAGCACAACCGCGCCAACCCGATTCGATGCCGACCTATCGCAAAATCTTCGCCTCGTACTCTCACCGAGATGAAGCGATCGTTCAGCAGTTTGAACAACTAGTCGATGCGTTTGGTGATAAATACCTGCGCGATGTGCGCGACATCAGGGCGGGTGAGAAATGGAACGACCGGCTGCAGGAGTTGATCCGCGACGCCGATGTTTTTCAGTTGTTCTGGTCGAAGAATTCCATGAAGTCGGAATTCGTAAAAGACGAATGGAACTACGCGCTGTCACTTAACAAACCGAATTTCATTCGGCCAACTTTCTGGGAGGAGCCGATGCCCGAAGATAAGCAGGCCGGTTTGCCACCCGCCGCACTATTGGAGCTGCAGTTCAAGCGAGTACCAATCTTAACCGTGCCGGGCGCCCCGCAGACCACCCCCGGATATGGATCCAGCGTTTCGCCTGCCGCTGTCGAACCGCAGCCGCCGCCGAACCCAGCATCTCTGCCACCGACTCCTCCGCCGCTGCCGCGAATGCGATCCATGCCGCCGCCGATCTCAGCGCCACCTCCACCGGAGTCTGCCGCATCGCCATCGATGCGATCGATGCCGCCTCCAATGACGTCGACTCCCCCGCCACCACCGATTGTCGTTGGTGGTGTTCAGGAATCTGCGCTGAAGACTAGCGCTTCGCCGCCGTATCCGTCTGAGTCACTACCGAGACGAGCGCGCCGAAATGTAATCTTGGGTCAGTATAGGCCTGATGCATTTCCCGAGCGCGGTACGGAGAGTTATCGAGAATACACGCGAAAGGAAACTTCACCGGTAATGTTATGGCTGGTGGTGCTTATTGCCATCCTGGTACTCGCCGGCGGAATCCGTTTGCTGCTCTGGTATTTTTTGCTCGGATAGCTCAGTACGGCAGGCAGTGATCACACGTGCTCCCCGCGTTCAGAATTCAATTGAACTCGGGGAGCCTGTGGTTTCGGCCAGTTGTCAGGGCTTTTTGGAGTGCGGCGGCTTGACGCCACAGTGACGACGCTGCGACAGGTCGCAGCGAAACCAAAGCGGTGACAGGTCACCGCACTCCAAAGGAGTTGACGCTTACAGACGCGCGTCTTTTTGCAGCCGAATTACTGGTTCTTCTTCGCCGCGTCAGCTTGCTTTGCCGCTTCGGCATCTTTCCCGGCGGCGGTCTGTTTCAGTTTATCGCTTGCTCGCGTGAAGTTCGCGGCAAACACAGCGGCATTAGGATCGTTGTTCTGCTTGCCGAGCGCCTGGGCTTTTTCATATTGCAGTGCGGCCCAGTCAAGGTGGCCACTCTTCTCATAAGCTTCACCCAAACTGTCGTATACGTTTGCCGAATTCGGATAACGCTCGACGTTGGTCTTGAAGATCGCGATCGCTTCGTCTGCGTTGCCCGCCCCCAAAGCCTGGTAACCAAGTTGATTGATCAAAGGTTCGGGCGTCGCGATCTTGTAACCGAATTTTTCCGACAGCCAGGCGTAATGCTCGTCCGCGCCTTTGAGTCCGCCTGCGACCGCTCCGGTTGCCGGATCGCGCTTCACTTGCCAGCCGTTATACACCTTCCGCAGGCCCGCGTAATGACTACGCATCACCACCGAACCGTGATCTTCATCAGTGTATTGTTCCGCTTCCCACTCGAAGCCTTTGATTTGCGTCTTGTTAAGCAGTTCTCTAAACGCGATGAAGTCTTTGCCAATGTCGCCGGGCTCGTTGCCTAGTGAGGTGAACAACGTCGCGCGCAACTCCTTACGGTTTTTGAAAAACTCTTCCGCGCGTTTGAGCGTCGCTTCGTCGCCCCACTGCAACGAGGGACTGACCGCGACATAGGAGTTGAACAACTCCGGACGCGTAATCAGCGTGTGAACTGCAAACAGACCGCCGAACGAATGACCGGCGAGTATGCGATACGGTTGCACGCGATAGTTCTTTTCGATCTCCGGTATCACTTCCGTCGCGATGAAGTTAAGAAACTTATCGGCGCCGCCCGCGGTGGGAAACTGATCTGCATTGGGGCCGGTGCCTTTCGTCGGCGTTAAATCGCGTGTGCGGTCGGTGTTCGTGATTCCCACCACGATCAATTCCGACATGCGGCCATTGCGTGCCAGGAACTCAATGGTGCTGGCGGTGTGACCAATATGCGCGTCGCCGTCGGTCAGGTAAAGCACTGGATACTTCAGATTGTTGCCGTCGTAACCTGCGGGCGTTCTCACCAGAATCGTTCGATCCTCACCCATCACGCTGGATTTGATGACCAGCTTTTTGGGGCCGCCGTATTGTGCAAAGGCCGAGGTCGAAGCGAGCGCGGCGAAGACGAACAACACGAGCAGGCGCATGACCCACCGCTGTTGAGACCGAACCGCAACCTTTAGGTGAACAGATTGAAACGCGATTGCGGTCGAATTGGTTCTTGCATTCATGATTTGGCTCCTTCGATGGGAATGACTTTGAATCCGGGACTAAAGGTGCGTCCCGGGACGACAAGTGAATTTCGAGGAGTACTTCATAACACAGGGCAAGCGAAGTTCATTCAGTTTGTGACCAAACGGCCATTGGTCGTGATGAACGGGGGAAATCGCGGGTTTTCAGGAGAGTTTCCCCCGCAGTTCGCCGCCTGGAGCGATTGATCCGCACTTGTGACTGAAACCGCGCACAGCAACCAAACAGGGGGAAGCATGAAAAACAATACGTTGAATACCAATCACGTTACCGAATTGTTGTACCAGGCGCTCGAAACCGAAAAGGGCGGCGTGCAGATCTATACCACGGCCTTACGCTGCGCGCTCAATGAAGACTTGAAAGAAGAGTGGAATAAGTATCTGGAACAAACCAACACGCACGTGCAAATCGTCTCGGACATTCTGCGGGCAATGAATTTGGATCTGGAAGTCGAAACGCCCGGCCGAAAAATTGTCCGACACATCGGCGATTCTCTGGTGCAGGCGATGGAGATGGCGCTGCGCGGCCCGGACCTCGCTGCGGCGCAAATCGTTGCCGCCGAGTGTGTGACGCTCGCTGAAACCAAAGACCATTTGAACTGGGAACTCATCGGCGAGATTGCGAAGAATTCTACGGGCGACGCCGCAGCCGTGCTGCAAGAAGCACACGACCGCGTTGAACCGGAGGAAGACGAGCATCTCTATCACACCACCGGCTGGACTCGTGAACTTTGGATCGAAGCCCTGGGCATGCCCGCCGTACTACCACCGCCCGAGGAAGAAGAGGACGTGGACAACGCTATTGAAGCAGCTCAGGCAAAGAAGGCGCGCGCTTCGAAAGCTTAGTGGCTGACTAGTTAAGACTGCATGAACACAGGGGAGCCTTATGACCACGAAGAAGGTAACGAAAACCAAAGCTACGAAATCAACTAAGAAGGCAAGCGTCAAGTCGACCGCCGGGCGAACTGCGAAGCAAGCCGCCGGCGTTGCGACTAAGACGGCTTCTGCACGGCGAGACGCCGGCCGGATAGCAGCGAAACTCGATCCGCGAATTAACGACGCCAAGATCGACGATCTGCAAAAGAATACCGAGGACAGCGGTGGCGAGTTTCTCACCACGAACCAGGGCGTCCGCGTTAACGATAATCAAAACTCGCTCAAAGCCGGCGATCGGGGTCCGACTCTGCTCGAAGATTTCATCATGCGTGAAAAAATCACGCACTTCGATCATGAGCGCATCCCGGAACGAGTAGTTCACGCGCGCGGTTCCGCAGCGCACGGTTATTTCCAGGTTTATGAGTCGATGGCGCAATACACCAAAGCCGCGTTTCTACAGGACCCGGCAATCCAGACGCCGGTGTTCGTCAGGTTCTCCACTGTCGCCGGCTCGCGTGGTTCAACCGATCTCGCTCGCGACGTGCGCGGGTTCGCGGTCAAGTTTTACACGCAGGACGGAAACTTCGATCTGGTGGGAAACAACATACCGGTGTTTTTCATTCAGGACGCGATGAAGTTTCCCGACCTGGTTCACGCGGTAAAGCCGGAGCCGCACAACGAAATTCCGCAGGCCGCTTCCGCTCACGACACCTTCTGGGATTTTATTTCGCTCATGCCGGAATCGATGCACATGATCATGTGGGTCATGTCTGACCGGGCTATCCCGCGTAGCTTTCGGATGATGGAGGGCTTCGGCGTTCACACCTTCCGCCTGGTAAACGAACGCGGCAAGTCGCGCTTCGTAAAGTTTCACTGGAAACCACTGCTCGGCTTGCACGCAGTTGTTTGGGACGAAGCGCAAAAAATCTCGGGCAAAGATCCTGATTTCCATCGCCGCGACCTGTGGGAGGCAATCGAGAACGGCGACTTCCCGGAGTGGGAGTTAGGCGTTCAAATTGTCGAAGAGAAAGACGAACACAAGTTCGCTTTCGATCTGCTCGACCCAACCAAGATTATTCCGGAAGAGATCGTGCCCGTGCAGCG
>JBKPNP010000651.1:0-1888 GCA_046732775.1 Acidobacteriota bacterium | reverse complement strand
AGTGCCCTAATTTCAATTCTTCTCTGTGCTACCTCGGTAAACTCTGTGTCTCTGTGGTGATGAAAGTTAGGCAAATACTCACCACCGAGACACAGAGAACACGGAGGAGGCACAGAGGATTTCAAATTAGGTCACTACCTGACGGATGAGGTTGCGTAAACTGTTGAGGCCCGGATGCGCTCTCCCCTTCGCATCCGGGCCTCAAACAAGGTCATCGATTTTGCAATCGGCGACCAGGCTTTACCGTTTCAAGAATTAATAGCGGTAATTCTTGTCGCGGATTTTGTACGTGTAGATAGCTGCGCCGGCGCCGCCAGTAATTGCGCCGATTACGGCACCCTTCTTACCGCCAATCAAGCCGCCGAGCAGTGCACCACCAACTGCGCCCCCCGCAGTAGTGATCTTGTCCCGGTGAGCTTGCCAGACGGAACGATCCTGGCCGTAATAGGGATCGTCGGAAACGACGTTGCCATTAGCATCGACGTAAACGTTATTGCCATTCGCATCGACGCGATAAGCGTCATTTCGATATTGGGTAACGCCGCGGTAACGCGTGTCGTAGCGGCTCTGGGTGCGGGTCGAAGCCGATCGCGTCGAGCAACGTGTTCGCGTTTGAGCTGCGGCGGGCAAAGCTGCCACGCTCAAAACAATCAGGGTAACTACGGTTGCGAGTGATCTTTTCATTTGGCCTCCGGGGCGCTCTTTTGGCAACAGGCATGCCATACGTCACTGAGGACGCACGAACTCTGATGAAATCGTTTTTTGATGGGGAACAAGTTGAACTCATCAACCGAGCGAACTCACTGAGGTATGAATCCCTGGCCATTCAGTGTGCATATCGGGTATAGCTTTTCCCTTTTGGGGTAGGAACGGGGAGAAGTGCTCGCAATCGAGAGTCGCAGGCGTGTGTTCAGCTACACTCGGGCACCGCTTTGAGCTTTACAATGATCTGAAGCTTTCGTCTCGCTAAGGAGTGTCATGTCCACGAATCACGCCAACGTAAAGCGTTTGCTGCTAATCAGTAATTCCACACTTCATGGCAGCGGTTACCTCGATCACGCCGAATCACAAATTCAACGCGCCCTCGCTCAAATCAAGCGTGTCCTTTTTGTTCCCTATGCGCTTCACGATCGTGATCGTTACGCGGCGCAGGCGGAGGCAAGGTTTCTAAAGATGGGATGTAGCCTGGAGTCGATTCATCAGGCTTCCGATCCCAGGGCAGCTGTCGGCGACGCTGACGCCATTTTTGTAGGTGGCGGAAATACCTTCCGCTTGCTCAATCAACTGCAGCAGCTGGATTTGTTACCAGTTATCCGCGAACGCGTTGCTGCCGGCATGTTGTATATCGGTTCGAGCGCAGGCTCGGTAATCTCAGCGCCGACAATCAAGACGACTAACGATATGCCAATCGTGCAACCGCGCTCATTCGACGCGCTCGGGCTGGTCTCGTTCCAAATCAACGCACACTACATCGACCCGGATCCTAACTCTACCCACATGGGAGAGACGCGCGAGGAGCGCCTGGTTCAATTCCTCGAAGACAACGAAACGCCTGTCGTCGGCCTGCGTGAAGGGTGCATGATTTGGGTGGAGAATGGCATTCACTTGCTTCAGGGACGCACCAAGGCGCGCATCTTTCGCCGCGGTTTTCCTCCGGTAGAAATGGAACCGGGCTCAACCCTCGACCCGGTGCTCAACGAAACAGCTCAAGCCGCGTCAGTGAATTGATAATCAAATTCGTAAAAGTGTTTACCTTCGGTAATTTTGATGTCCATCTTTCCTGATAGTCCGGCCAGCTCTCCGGTACCGGAGTCAGGCACAACCGTCACGTTAAGTTCTGCGACGCCGCGATTCATAACTCCGATATGCTGCAAGGCGAAGGTACCAT
>JBKPNP010000650.1:0-4676 GCA_046732775.1 Acidobacteriota bacterium | reverse complement strand
GGAGTGGGCCCACCGTGTTTTTCACAAACCGCATGAACCGTTCGGTGTGAGTCGGGAAAACGTAAGGTTGACCTGATTGTTTTGCCGTCGAATTAGGATCCGGCTGTTGTGGATGCTGCTCCACATCCGCGACTTCAGCAGGTATGAGCCTGCTAAGCGAATTGCGCGTCGCAGTGAAGTTGTCGGTGATGTGCGACTCAAACGAAAGCGGCGTCAAGCCGACGCACTCCAAAGAGTCGAGCCTCGCGGGCGCAGTGTCCTGAGCGGAAACGGAGGCTGCGAATAGAAATAGGATAATAACCAAGCTTGGTGTGTGTTTTGGTACCGCGAAGAAAATTGGTGTCATTGTTCCTCGTGTTGTTTTAGTTGATTGCACCGGCGCTCAACTCCTGCAGTTCGCGCAGTCGCCGTTCGAGAAAGCGTCGTTCACCGTCGTTTGTAACGAGTGTTAGAGCCTGCGCGTAACTCTCAGTTGCCGCTTCTATTCTGTTGAGGCGCCGCAGCAGATCTGCGCGCGCAGCGTAAAGCAAATGATAGTTTTCGAGTTCACCAGTCGCCGCCAACTCGTCAATTAACGTTAGTGCAGGCGCGGGTCCATCTGCCATAGCAACTGCTACGGCGCGGTTTAATGAGATGATCGGCGAAGGCGACAATGCTTCGAGCTGATCGTAGAGCCTGACAATTTGGGCCCAATCCGTATCTTCGGCGCGCTTCGCTTTGCAGTGCTCGGCGGCGATTGCGGCCTGAACGGCGAACGGTCCAGGGCGGCCTCCATCATGCGGGCGCAGTCCCTCCTGCACGAGCGGCAGCGCTTCAGCGATCTGCGTCTGGTTCCAAAGCGCGCGATCCTGATCCTCGAGCACCACGATGTCACCGAACGCATCGAGGCGCGCGCCGCGTCGTGAATCGTGCAATACCATCAGCGCCAGCAAGCCCGCCGTTTCCGCGGGTGGTTGAGGCGCCATCAACTCTCTAACTACGCGCGCCAGCCGGATCGCCTCGGCCGATAAATCGGCGCGCACGAGAGCTTCGCCGCGGGTCGCCAGGTAACCTTCATTGAAGACCAGATAGATGACGGTCAAGACCGCGGCCAGCCGTTCGGGCAGGTCTTTCGTGTCAGGAACTTTGTAGGGAATACCAGCGTCGCGAATCTTTCGCTTGGCGCGCACGAGGCGCTGCGCCATCGTCGCCGCCGGAACCAGAAAGGCGCGCGCGATCTCATCCGTTTCAAGGCCGCCGAGCGTTCGCAGTGTCAGCGCGATTTGTGCTTCAGGAGCGAGCGCGGGATGGCAGCAGGTGAAGATTAAGCGTAACCGGTCGTCAGGAATTTCTTCGAGTTCATAATTTGGTTCTTCGACGGTGCGAATCAAACCTGACTCAGCAAACGATTCGAGCTTCTCTTTGGTGCGCGTGCGATGCCGCAGACGATCGATAGCTTTAAACTTTGCGGTCTGCACCAGCCAGGCACGTGGTGAATCCGGAATTCCGTCCGTCCGCCACTGGTGAACCGCCGCGGTGAAGGCTTCCTGCGCTGCCTCTTCAGCCAGTTCAAAATCGCCGAACTGCCCAATCAAAGTCGCCACGATTCGGCCCCAGTCTGATTGGTACACTGCATCGACGGCGGCATTTGAATTTAGCGTCATCAGGTATTTTCAGCGTGCGCGCGCCCGCGAACCGAAGCGCAAGCACGGACTGGAAAGCAAGCGCCCTCGCTTGCCTGTCACGCATAAGGTGCAACCGGGACGGTTGCGCTCCAGTATATTTGAGCTTGCATAATAAAAAACTTTCCGCTGGGCTGTCGATCCGACGCAAGGCCGTTCGACTAACTGCTGGAGGGACAAATCATGAAATACATGCTTTTGATCTATCACGACGAACAGATGTGGGCCCGGTTGACCGAGTCTGAGCGGCAGCAGATTTATCTCGAGTACCGGCAATTAATTCAGGAACTCCAGTCAAAAGGAAAATACCTCGCCGGCGAACAGCTTCAGCCTGCGAAATCAGGAAGCACCGTACGGGTCCGCGACGGGAACACGATGGTGATAGACGGGCCGTTTGCGGAGACACGCGAACACATCGGCGGCTTCTTCATAATCGATGTTAAGGACGCACAAGAAGCTGCCGAGATTGCCGCAAAGATTCCCTCCGCACGCGACGGTGCAATTGAAATTCGGCCGGTGGCCTAAGCGAGTGAGTGCGGGTGTGACGTCAGTACCACCCCGCGGTAGCGCGTGGGCCGATTAAGAAGCATTCAAATCTTACAAGGATTCTGTGCGTAGTAGTAAGACCATCTTGCAAGCCACCGATTAATGCCAGCACGGGTACTTATCGAACCACCCAGCCGCTACCGCGGCGTGGTACTGACTTCATTTCCAATTTGGCCCGTAGCCTATGCGAACGCGTTATTGAAAACCAACGGTCGGAGGTACACTGCATGAAATACATGTTGCTGGTCTATTTGGACGAACAGGCGCTGAGCGACTCCGAGCGTGAGCACTGTTATGTCGAATCAGCGAGCCTGGCGCAGGATCTAAATGCGAGCGGCCAGTATCTCGACGCCAGTCCGCTGCATCCGATTGCGACTGCCACCAGCGTGCGCGTTCGTGATGGCAAGTCGATCGTGACGGACGGACCCTTCGCAGAAACGCGCGAACAACTCGGTGGCTATTACTTGATCGAAGCCCGCGATTTGGATGAGGCGCTGCGCGTCGCCGAACGCATTCCGCCCGCTCGTTTTGGAACCATTGAGATTCGCCCGGTAATGGAAATCAGCGGACTGCCTGCTGATTAATGCCGCGCAAGTTGTCTGAGAAAACGAATATGCCCTCTGCCCCAACTGCTGCCCAATTTCTGCGGGCGTTGAAATCGCACAGCTCGCCCGAAGTGGCGGAGAAGACGAAGGGTTACTTCAAATCCGGCAAGGGCGAGTATGGCGAAGGTGACAAGTTTGTCGGCGTTCGCATGGGCACGCTGTTCGAGCTCGCCAAAGAGTTTATCGATATGCCACTCGACGAACTGGAGAAACTGTTGGACAGCGCGATCCACGAAGCGAGAGCGGGCGCGATCAGCATTATGGGCAAACGCGCGCGTGGCAAGAAAACGCCAGACGCGCACCGGAAGGAATTATTCGATCTTTACATCAGACGTCACGATCGAGTGAACAACTGGGATTTGGTCGATCTCGGTGCCTTGTACATCGTCGGCATCTACTTGATGGATAAGCCGCGCGATGTTCTTTACCAGCTGGCGCGTTCAAAAAATATTTGGGAACGCCGCACGGCTATTGTCGGCACCGGGCCGTTCATCAAATTAGGCGACCTGGACGATACTTTCAGCATCGCCGAGATTCTGATTAACGACGAGCACGATCTGATTCATAAGGGTGTCGGTTGGATGTTGCGTACGGCGGGCGATAAGGATCGGAAACGGCTATGCAGTTTTCTCGATCAACATGCGGCCACTATGCCGCGGACTGTTCTACGTTACGCAATTGAGAAGTTTGGGCCGAAACAACGCGAGCATTACCTGGGATTGAAAAAGTCGTCGGCAACAGTGACGAAGAAGACCGCAAAGAAGAAGCAAGGCGGGGCATGACTGACATGTCCGCCTGCGACAACTCTTTCGGAGTGCGGTGACCTGTCACCGCTTTCTCTTCGCGGTGGCTTGAGGCCGCGGTAGCTAACACAGCGCTGCGACAGGTCGCAGCGGAACAAAGCGGTGAGAGGTCACCGCATTCCAAAAAGGGAATACTCATGCAAAAAATTACGCCATTCCTATGGTTCGACAATCAGGCCGAAGAAGCCGCGAACTTCTATGTTTCCATTTTCAAAGATTCAAAGATGATCGGCTGCAGTCGTTATGGAGACACTGGACCCGGCGCCAAAGGTTCGGTAATGGTTGCGGAGTTTGAGTTGAATGGACAGAGATTCAGCGCGCTCAACGGCGGCCCGACGTTTAAATTTACCGAGGCCATTTCGCTGCTCGTCAACTGCGAGTCGCAGGAAGAGGTCGACTACTTCTGGGAAAAACTTTCCGCAGGCGGCCAGGAAGTGGAGTGCGGTTGGCTGAAGGACAAGTATGGGCTTTCGTGGCAAGTGACACCTACAAAGCTGCTGGAATACATCAAGGACCCGGATCAGGAAAAAGCCGACCGAGTGATGGCAGCAATGATGACGATGAAGAAGATTGACATCGCGGCGCTGGACCGCGCCTACGAAGGAAAGTAAAGGCCCCGCCGGTTGAGTCCACGCCCTCAGGGGCGTGACTATTCCGTGTCGGCCCTTCGAGCCTAAAGTGTTTGCGACCGATAGCGTCAAATCCGAGTTCATCTAAGACGAAGTTACATTATGCGTAGACTAACGGTATTCAACAGCGTAACTGCCGATGGTTATTTCACCGGCGACAACGGCGACTTGAGCTGGGCCCATAAACAGGATCCGGAATGGAATTCATTTATCGCCGAGAATTCTAAGTCGGAGGGCCAGTTGCTCTTCGGCCGTGTGACTTACGAAATGATGGCGAGCTTCTGGCCGACAGCGGCAGCAGCGCAAGCCTTTCCGATTGTCGCCGCGCAGATGAACAAACTGGCGAAGGTCGTCTTTTCGAAAACTCTGGACAAAGCCGACTGGAACAATACTCAACTCCTGAAAGGCGACCTTATCGACGAAGTGCGCAAA
>JBKPNP010000649.1:0-6262 GCA_046732775.1 Acidobacteriota bacterium | reverse complement strand
CCAAAGTGCGAACCAGCAGTGAAACACTCGGAGCTGACGTGCTGCTGTCCGGCATTCTGCCAACGCTGCAGAAATCGGATCTGACGCTCGACAATTTGGCGCCCATACCGCGCTATCGCCAACTCAACGACGGAGTGATTGCATTGCGCGGCGGTCCGTTTTCGATCCACATCAAAGGTCTGGACGAGCTGCAAATCGCGCACGATAACATCATGATGGAATCGTGCAACACGAGTTTTCAGGTTCACTTTCAAACCAGCCCGGAGGAGTTTGCCGCGCACTACAACCTGGCCCAGGCGATCACCGCACCTGTCCTCGCTGCCGCCGTCAACTCGCCGCTTTTGTTTGGTCATCGCTTATGGCAGGAAACGCGGGTCGCATTGTTTCAACACTCAACTGACGCGCGTTCGCGCCCGCAACTGGCGCGCAGTCAACCAACACGCGTTAGCTTCGGCGAACACTGGATTCACAAATCGGTGATCGAACTCTTTCACGATCAAATCTCGCGCTTTCGTCCCATCATGATTACGAAGCCCGACGAGAATCCCTTCAAGGTGCTCGCCCGCGGCGAGACGCCGCTGCTCTCGGCGCTGCGAATGCACAACGGCACCGTCTGGCGCTGGAATCGGGCCTGCTACGGCGTGGCCGATGACGTGCCGCATCTGCGTATAGAAAATCGGGCGTTGCCGGCCGGCCCAACCGTGCACGACGAAATCGCAAACACCGCGTTCTTTGTGGGGCTGATGCTGGCGGGTGCGAAAGCTTACGGAGACGTCTCCGCGCGAATGAGCTTTGACGAAGCTAAAGGAAACTTCTTCGCAGCTGCACGTCATGGACTGAAAGCACAATTCGCCTGGCTCGACGGTAAATCAATTAGCGCCAGCCGGTTGATTCTCGAGGAACTGTTGCCGCTGGCGCGTGCCGGTCTTAAACAGGCAGTGGATTCGAGCGACATTGATAAATACCTGGGTGTGCTCGAAGAACGCGTTCGTAGTGGACAAACCGGCGCGCAATGGATGCTGCGCTCCTTCGCTAAACTGAACAACACTCACCAAACAAACGACGCTCGGGCCCGCATCCTGGCCGCAACCATGCTCGCTCGACAGAAGGAGGAGACTCCGGTGCACGAATGGAAATTGACCGAAGGCGGCGAGCTGGAAGATTGGAGCGAAAGCTACCAAACAGTTGGCCAATTCATGTCAACGGATCTATTCACGCTACGGCCCACGGATTTAGTCGATCTCGCCGCCAGCATGATGGACTGGCGGCACATTCGGCACGTTCCGGTTGAAGACGACGAAGGCCGCCTGGTTGGTTTAGTAACGCATCGCTCGTTGTTGCGCTTGCTGAGTAGCAACGGTGCCTGGAGCGGAAACGGAGCATTGACAGTCGGCCATATTATGAAGCCCGACCCAACCAAGGTGTCTTCTACAACACCGACGCTGGAGGCAATCGAGCTCATGCGCAGTCAAAGAATCGGCTGTCTCCCGGTCGTAGACGATGGCCAACTCGTGGGTATCGTGACGTCTTACGATTTCCTGACCGCCACAGCACGATTGTTCAAACAACAGCTGGGCGGGAGTGTGGCGTTGTCGCAACCAGAGGGCGTGCGTAGAGCATCAGCGTAAGGACTTCCTTCAGTCGTAAGTAAACTTATATAGTTAGCCGAAAAATAAACCGCAAACGGAAACAAGCACACTGAAAAATCAAAAAAGCAAAATCCTGGTCGTCGACGACGAGAAGATGATTCGCTGGTCGCTCGGCGAAGCCCTGCGTGGTTGGGGCTTTGAACCGATCGAAGCGGAAACGTCCGCCGCAGCCCTGGCTGCCTTTGAAGCAGAAGTGTTCGCCGCTGTCCTACTCGACATCAATCTGCCGGATGGCTCGGGACTCGACGTGCTGCGCACGATCCGCCAGCGCCAACCGGAAGCCGTGGTCATCATGATTACCGCCAACGTGCTGGTTGATGAAACGATAGCGGCGTTGCGTGGCGGCGCCTACGACTTCATCGGCAAGCCGATCAATCTTGAAGAACTTCACGTCGCCATCCGAAACGGAATTGAGGCGGGACGGCTGCGCAAGGAAGTTAACCTGATGCGCCGCGAGCGCGCGCAGCAATTCAGTTTCGATCAGATTATCGGGCAGTCGCCGGCGATGAAGGAGATGTTGGCAATCGCTCAGAAGGTGGCGGAGAGCGAAGTTTCGTCGGTGCTGCTGCAGGGAGCGTCGGGTACGGGCAAGGATTTGGTTGCGAAAGCGATCCACTATCAATCAAACCGCAGCGAAGGTCCGTTTATCGCAATCAATTGCGCGGCGATTCCGGCGACGCTGATCGAGAGCGAACTCTTCGGTTACGAAAAGGGCGCGTTCACCGATGCGAAGGCGCGGAAGGAAGGTTTGTTTGAACAAGCGGAAGGCGGGACGATCTTCCTCGACGAGATCGGCGAACTTGAACTAAGTCTCCAGGCAAAGCTGCTGCGCGTTTTGGAGGAAGGCGCGTTTCGCCGCGTCGGCGCGCTAAGAGACATTCCCTTTGACGCGCGAATCATTGCCGCTTCGAATCGCGATCTTAAGGTTGAGAGTGAAGCAAATCGTTTTCGTTTAGACCTGTACTATCGCTTGTCTGTAATTCAAATCGACATTCCTTCCCTTCACGAACGCGGCGACGACGTATTGTTGCTCACCGATCATTACATTACGACGTTCGGCAAACGGCTGCGGAAAAATGTTCGCGGAGTTCAGCCTGATGTCGCCGCGGCCTTCCAGCGCTACGAGTGGCCCGGCAACGTCCGCGAGTTACGAAACGTTATCGAGCGCGCCTTAATATTGGAAGACGACGATGTGATCACCATGAAGTATGTGCCGCGCGGTGTAGCGGAAGGAGCGAAACTCTCGCTCGCGGAAAATGGGACGACGGCAGGAGGCGCGCCGGCACACTTTCGTCTGCCGGCCGAAGGGCTATCGCTGGATGCCGTCGAACTGGAACTAGTTAGCCAGGCAATTGCGCGCAGCAACGGCAATCAAACCAAAGCGGCCGAGTTGCTAAACATCTCTCGCGATCAGCTTCGCTACCGGCTAAAGAAGTTGGAAGTAGCGCGCTCTGAAAACTGAGTAGCGCCCTAATTTCGAATCTTCTCTGTGGCTCCTCCGTGAACTCTGTGTCTCTGTGGTGATGAAAGTTGGGCAAATACTCACCACCGAGACACAGAGAACACGGAGGAGCCACAGAGGATTTCAAATTAGGTCACTACCGAAAACCGAGAACGCGTGCTGCCCACACCTAATGGATGGGATAGGATAGGGCCGGGTGATGCGAAATGACTTCTTCTGCAGGCGAATCCGGCAACCTCAATCCTGACTCGGCTCACGACGGTCAGGACTTCGACGAAACTCTCAAAGAGCTCGCGGATATCAAGTTTGCGCTCGACCAATCCACCATCGTCGCGATTACCGACCGTCACGGCATCATCAATTACGTCAACGATGAGTTCTGCCGCATCTCGAAATACTCACGCGAGGAATTGTTAGGCCAGGATCACCGCATCATTAATTCCGGCTACCACCCGAAAGACTTCATCAGGAACATCTGGACTACCATAGCGCGAGGCCAGGTTTGGAAGGGTGAAATTCGTAACCGTGCAAAAGACGGCAGCATTTACTGGGTCGATACGACGATCGTCCCGTTCCTCAACGCTGAAGGTAAGCCCTACCAGTACGTGGCCATCCGTCATGACGTCACGGAACTGAAACTTGCCGAAGAGCAAATCCGTCAACAGACGATCGAGCTGCAACGCGCTTCACAGCTTTCTTTTATTGGTGAGCTTGCCGCCGGCCTGGCCCATGAAATCAAGAACCCGCTGGCAGGCATACAGGGCGTTGTAGACATACTCATTCGCCGCAGAGATGCGAACGATCCGGAGCGCGAGGCCCTCGAGGGCGTCAAACATCAGGTAGATCGCATCGACGGCACGGTGCGCGCGCTGCTGAACCGTGCACGTCCGCGCAATCTCAATCGAGTTTCAATTTCCCTGCACGAGGTAACGCAAAGAGCAGTCAATCTCGCACGCGCCCAACTAACGAGGAACGCCGCTGCGGATGATCGCGTGCGTATCGAGTTCGAACCCGGCCCCGACGACATCCAGACCAACGCCGACGCGGCGCAAATCGAGGACGCGATCCTGAACTTGATCGCGAATGCGATGGAAGCAATCGAAGAGACGGGCCAGGTAACAGTCACAGTGACGCGTGCACCGGCCACCTCTTCATCGGCAGATGAAGCTGTGATCGCGGTAACCGATAACGGACGCGGGATAAGCGAGAGCGATCTGGCGCGCATCTTTAGTCCATTCTTTACCAAGACGGACGGCGGCACCGGCCTCGGACTTCCAGCAGTACAACGCATAGCGCGTCTTCACGGTGGACGAGTAGAAGTGCAGTCCGCGCCGAATGAAGGTTCTACGTTTTCGCTGTTCCTTCCGATAACAAGTTCCGAGTGAACCACCCGTCCACCAAAAGTCGCCCGACTTTTGGAGTGCGGTGACCTGTCACCGCTTTTACAGGCTGCGACCTGTCGCAGCCGATGAATGGGTCCCTTTCGAGCAGGAGCGCGGCGACAGGTCGCCGCGAAGAAAAAGCGGTGACAGGTCACCGCACTCCAAAAGTAGTTGAGTAAACTTGCGCATGTCTGCGCGAAAACTCACACGCCTTCTGCTCCCCTATCTTCGCAAGCCCGTAAGCCAGCAGTTCCTTAGTTGGCACAATCATTGCCGAGCCTGAAACGGAGGCACGAATCGACATGAAGGAATTGACTGCGGCAGAAGCAATCGCACTTTTGAATACCGTTAAGGTGGGCCGGCTGGGTTGCATCGCGAACGGCGAACCGTATGTCGTGCCGATCAACTATTTCTTTGACGACGGATTTATTTATAGCCACTCCCTGCCCGGCCGAAAGATCGAAGCGCTAAGGGTTAACCCCAGTGCATGTCTTCAGGTCGACACGGTTGAAGATGATTTCCACTGGCGTAGCGCGATTGCTTACGGCAAGTTCGAAGAAATCCGTGTACCCGGTGAGCGACGCGCAGTGATCGTCAAACTCTTGCAACGCTTTCCCTCGCTCACCCCGGTCGAGTCAATGATCGCCAGCGACGGAAGCGCGCCGGACAATGTCGTCTTCCGCATTCGAATCGATCGCATTACCGGCGCAAGTGAAGGTTGATCTGAAGAACGTGAAGGATGGCTATCATGAGCAGGAATCTACAAAACCAGTCAACTGAAGTGGCGGGTGGCGGCCTGGTTTGGAACCGGCTGCATTCGGAAAGAGAGGAAGTTTGCGAAGCGCTTCTGCTCAATACCCGCGTTGCTGACGCCGACGAAAAACCCATTAAGACTGCCTTTGAACAGAAACGCGAACTGCTGTTTCAGAGGCGGCTGAGTTTGCTCGACCAGGCGCTGGATCGTCTGGCTGCCGGCCGTTATGGCGAGTGCTGCGTCTGCGGCAAATGGATTGAAGACACGAAGCTCGAGACTGATCCGGCTTTTCCAATTTGCCTCGGCTGCGAGCGCAAGTCGCAAAGTAACTAACTCTGCCGGTTATCTCTGCGAGATGGAACACGAACATTCTGCCACCGCAATTGAACAGAGACTCGCAGCAGGGCCACGCCACAATTATTTGCGCGATTGGATCTATGGCGGCATCGATGGCTCGGTGACGACGTTTGCGGTTGTGAGCGGCGTCGTGGGCGCGCGGCTGTCGCCCTGGATAATTTTGGTGATGGGCTTTGCAAATCTAATCGCCGATGGATTCTCAATGGCAGCCGGCAATTTTCTAGGAACGAAAGCCGAGCACGAAGATCTAAAACGCCTTGAGGCCACTGAGTATCGTCACATTGAACAGGCTCCCGAAGGTGAACGCGAAGAAGTGCGGCAGATATTTCGCGGCAAGGGTTTCGCCGGCGAAGACTTGACGCGTCTCGTTGAGTTAATCACTTCCGATCGCACACGCTGGGTCAAAACAATGCTGACGGAAGAATACGGACTGCCGCCAGAGGTTCGTTCTCCATGGCTCGCCGCCCTTTCGACCTTTAGCGCGTTTCTCGTTTGTGGCCTTGTCCCGCTACTGCCTTACGTGTTCGGCGTGAACGATCCGCTAGCGATTTCAGTACTGATGACCGCCGCCGTCTTCTTCACAATAGGTTCAGTCAAGAGCCGCTGGTCGACAACTCGCTGGTGGCGGTCGGGTCTATCAACCCTCGCGGTGGGCGCC
>JBKPNP010000648.1:0-3803 GCA_046732775.1 Acidobacteriota bacterium | reverse complement strand
GGTAACACGACCGAGCGTTCAAGTCCAACAGGAGAAAGCCCAGTGCTTTTCCGCATCTGTCTCATCTTAGTTCTACTATCCAGCGTGATCGTTGCGACGCCGCAGCGCCGTCCTCGTCGCGGAACAAAGCCGGCGCCAACGCAACCGCAGGCTGTGCCAGAGCCGACTGTCGAACCGACGCCTGAGTCTTCCCCTGAACCTGACGAACCTGAGCCGCAAAATCTTGAAACCCTGAAAACCACGACAGACCTCGTTACCGTCCCCGTCATTGCCACCACAGTAGAAGGAATCTATGTACCCGACTTGACGCAGGATGAGTTCAGCATTTCCGAGGACGGAGAGAAACAGCAGATTGCATTTTTCGCGAGTGTGAGCGCGCCCTTCAATGTGGTCTTGCTGCTCGACACGAGCGCCAGCACGGAAGGGAAACTGGGCTACATCCGCAAGGCCGCCAGCGCTTTCGTCGAGCAGTTACAACCCGCCGATCGTATCAAGGTGATTTCGTTTGATAATGAAGTACGGGAGCTGATCGACTTCACTAACAATCGCGTCGAGCTTCGTAACGCGATTTATCGGACGACACCGGGAACCGGCACGAAAGTCTATGACGCGTTTGAACTGGCAGTGGCTTCATTGAGACCGCTCAAAGGCCGGCGAGCGATCGTGTTGTTCAGCGACGGGGTTGACTGGCACAGCGACTCGGCCACGTTTGATGGCTCGCTTCACGGGTTGGATGAGGAAGGGATAATTGTTTATCCGATTCGATATGAGACGCGCGCTGAGGCCGAACGTATTGCGCGCGAGGCGAGCGACACGCCAAGCTTGCCGACCATCGGCGTGATTCAGCGTCCGCCGAGTGGCACGACTGCGCCGACTTTTCCGGGTGACGACACCAGCAACATACCCAGTACGGAATCGACCAGAAAAGGTCCCTTTGGTTTACCTACCGCGGAGGAAATTTTGCGCGGTTCGCGGCGGCGCCCAACCGAACCGAGTACCGATCGACTGCCCGGACCAACGGATAGTCGAACTGACCCGAATGAAGGCAGGAGACGCGATCGCGATCGGGAACCGCCACCGACTTCCACCCGTCGTGATACCAGGGCTGACGATTCGATTGGCCATCTCCTGGATATGCTTTATCTCAAAGCGGACAGTTACCTGCTTGAACTTGCGAACAAGTCAGGTGGGCGGATCGTAAGGGCTGACACGGTGAGTTCGCTGCCGGAGGCTTTTGCCAAGATTGCGGCGGAACTCAGGACGCAGTATGCGATTGGTTACTATCCATTGAACAAGACTCGCGATGGTAAGTACCGGAAGATCAAAGTTGTGACCACCAGGAAAAATGTGGCGCTGCGCGCGCGACCGGGTTATCGCGCCGGATGACGTAAAAAAGTTCCAAGTTTCAAGTTTCAAGTTCAGAGTTACGAACGAGTCTTTTCCAGGTAGTGCGCCAGCTTGGGTAATGAGGTTAGTTCGCGGTAATCGGGCCGGTACCACCTGCGGTAGCGAGTGGGGTGTTTCAAGTCCGAACTTCGGATTAAAGGAATCGCCTTCCTGACTTGAAACTTGAAACTTGGAACTTGAAACTCGAAAATGTTAATTTCTCACCCGCTAAATCAAATCTTAAAACCGTAGCTATTTCATTTTTCCACGTCGACATATGCCTGATCGCAGCGAAGCCTGGGAATTGTTGTGTGAATACACCGAGGGCGATAGTTTGCGTAAACACGCTCTTGCGGTTGAGGCCGCAATGCGCGCCTGCGTCAAACAGTATGGTTCGGCAGACGACGATGTAGACGAATGGGGCATGGTGGGGCTGCTTCACGATTTCGACTACGAAAAGTTTCCCACCGCCGACCAGCATCCCTTCACCGGAGCAAACATTCTCTGCGGTCGCGGTTATTCCGAACGCTTCATACGCGCCATCATGGGTCACGCAACTTACACCGGAGTACCGCGCGATACCGCGATGGCGCGCGCATTGTTTGCCACTGACGAACTCTGCGGATTCCTGGTGGCGTGCGCGCTGGTGAGACCCAACCGCAGCCTCGATGATTTGGAAGTTTCTTCAGTCAAGAAGAAATTGAAGGACAAGGCTTTTGCGCGTTCAGTAAACCGTGACGACATTCGACAGGGCGTCGAAGAACTTGGTGTAGACCTCGATCAGCACATTCGGTTTGTCATTGACGCGCTGCGTCCAGTGCAGGCCCAGATCGGTCTCAATCCAATTGTGGCAGGTTAGTTCACAGCTTGAACGCCGGCGTCACGGGGCGGCGAGGTTCCGGCAGCGGCTGGCGACGCGCGGTGACTATCGAAGCAATAATGAAAAACAGAATGGTTAGCAGTAACGCAAGTATTGCCGTTAAGATTGCCTGCAACTTGCGGCGCTTCGCGGTGTGGCGGTAAACGAAGATTGAGGTAAACAGGATTGCGAGCAGCGGCAGTAGATTGCTCGAGATGACCAGCAGTCCGGGGTGAGTTAACCCGTTCAGCGATGAGGTGGCCGAAATGATTATGGCTGAAGCGGAACCGGCGCCAAGGATGGCAGCGACAAACGCAGCGATGAAAACCAGCTTCAGACGCATTTCGATTCGGTATCTTTCGGTCGGTCGCTTGTGGGAAGCAGTACCTCTTTTGGGTAGTGCCCTAATTTGTAAAGCAAACTGTTAGTTTGCGATAAGTGAATGGCATTCAAACGCGCACGCAAACTGACAGTTTGCGTTACAACACCAAACCAGGGTACCACCTCTTTTGAGCGGCTTAGAATATCACAGCTTCGACGTGACCTTTGTACGGCGCGGTTAGACCACGGCAGCGCCCGCATCTTGTAGCTAGCGCGGAATTATCTTTCATAAAACATGCTCAGCAGAACCGCTCTGATTTACCTATCCCGTCACGAGGGATTGAAGGATTTTGCCGCCCGTTTTAGCTTATTCAAGCGGCTCACAACGAGATTCGTTGCCGGCGAAAACATCGATGAGGCGATAGCGGCAATTCGAGAAATAAACCACGAAGGCTGCTCGGCCTCGTTCGATCACCTCAACGAGTCTGTCGCTAACCCCGGTGAAGCGGAACAGGAAGTAAAAGAGTACCTGCAAATTCTGCGGCAGATTGATGAGACCGGCATCAATTCAAACGTTTCGATTAAGTTGACGCAGTTTGGACTGGAACTCGACACCGAGCTGGCGTACAAGAATGCTCGAGCTGTCGTTGAGGAAGCTGCACGGCGCGGAAACTTTTGTCGCGTGGACATGGAAGCGTCAGCCGTTACTCAGAAAACGATCGACATTTTCAAGCGGTTGCGTGCGGAGTTTGAATTGAACGACGTTGGCATTGTGCTGCAGTCGTATTTGCGCCGCACGTACCAAGACGCACAGGAGCTGGTAAAACTGCCCGCACGAATTCGTATCTGCAAAGGCGCGTACAACGAGCCGGCTGAAGTCGCCTTTCCTGATAAGAAAGATGTCGATGACAACTACGTACGCGTTATGCAGCTGCTGCTCGCGAGTGGTACGTATCACGGTATTGCTACTCACGATCCAAAAATGATCGACGCGACCGTCGAGTTCTCACAACGCGAAGGGATTAGTAAAGAGGCGTTTGAATTTCAAATGCTCTATGGCATCCGGCGCGACTTGCAACGCCAACTCGCGAAGGATGGCTACAACATGCGAGTCTATGTTCCCTACGGAAAACACTGGTATCCTTACTTCATGAGACGACTGGCGGAACGGCCCGCCAACATCTGGTTCGTCTTAAAGAACACGCTCAAAGGCTGACGCTGGACTGGAGCGCGGGCG
>JBKPNP010000647.1:0-1142 GCA_046732775.1 Acidobacteriota bacterium | reverse complement strand
ACGATGCAGGCCCCAGCTTCGCGCCAGTGAGTTTTGCGTTTGAACAGCTCGAACCAAAACATGTCGCCAGCGAGCTTTCATTCTCAGTTACTCGACCATACGCCTGTATCGACCGATTCAAGTTAAAGCTTTGCTGTCTTCAAGCGGGCGAGAAGTTGTCGACCGGATTTCATTACGATAGCAATCTGATCTCGCCCGAATCAGTTGAAGATCTCGGCGGTTATTTTCATCAGTTACTCGAAAGCATAGCTAAACATCCGCAAATATTGATTCGTGATATAGAGGTTCTCAATGATGCTCAGCGGGAACGATTGTTATCTGCGTGTAACTCAACAGTAGAACTGCCAACCGCTGTTTGTATTCAGGAATTGTTCGAGATGCAGGCCCGTCGACATCCGCAGGACACAGCGGTGGTTTTTAAAGATCAGCAGATCACTTATCATGAGCTAAACATTCAAGCCAATCGGTTGGCGCATTACCTGCGGACTTTGGGAGTGGGACCGGAAGTACGCGTCGGCCTTTGTGTAGAGCGCTCGACAGCGATGATTGTCGCAATGTTCGGCATCCTCAAGGCTGGAGGCGCTTATGTGCCGCTCGAGAGCAACCATCCCGCAACGAGATTGATCGACCAATTAAGTGAGGCTAAAGCAAGGATTCTCCTTACTCAGCAGAGTTTGGTACAGCAGTGGTCAGGTTTTGGCGGGACGATATTATGCCTGGATCGAGACCTTGAACTATGGGCCGATCAGTCGGAAAAGAACCCGTCCCCGATCAATATTCCTGACCACCTTGCCTATGTACTCTTCACGTCGGGTTCGACAGGAATGCCGAAAGCGGTCGGCGTCTCGCATCGGAATCTGATCAACTACGCAGATACGACCTGTCGCAGAATCAGCCCCGTGAGCGGAATGAACTTTGCGATGGTTACCACCATTAGCGCCGATCTTTGTATTACCTCGCTTTATGGTGCACTGCTGTCAGGCGGTTGCCTGCATATCATCGATTATGAAGTAGCTACCAGTGGCGCCGAGATGGCAGCTTACATGAGTGCGCATGAAATAGACGTGCTGAAAATTGTGCCTTCGCATTTGAGCGCTCTGTTGTTGACCGGAGATGGTGCCGCAGTGATTCCGCGTAGGTAC
>JBKPNP010000646.1:0-2885 GCA_046732775.1 Acidobacteriota bacterium | reverse complement strand
GCGCCGCTATCGATTCTTTATCGAGTGAACGCCGGGCACATTCCACCTGAACATTGGACGCAGGATGAGCGCGAGGGTGGCGGTCGCATTGTTGGCGAGGTCTGTCACTTCGTCGACCTGATGGAATTTTTGACCGACGCGATGGTTACGAATGTCTACGCTGAATCGATTTCCGCGGGTTCGTCGCAAGTGGTGAATGAGGATTCCGTGTTCATCACCCTTCGGTTCGGCGACGGCTCGAGCGGCATGATCGCGTATTTGTCCGAAGGCGACGCTTCGTTGCACAAGGAACGCATCGAAATTGTCGGCGAGGGAAAAGTTTTCGTAATCGACGATTTTCGCAGCGCCACCCTTTACGCGAACGGCCACGAGAAAAAGGAAACTTTGCGCGCGCAGGACAAAGGTCAGGCCGAGCAAGCGCGGATCGTTTGTGCAGCTATTGAGAAAGGGCAGCCGTCGCCGATCCCCTTGCGCGAGCTGGAAGCCACCACGCGAGCCACGTTTCGTATCAGAGACTCTTTACGAACAGGGACAAGAAAAGTGATGAGTGATGAGTGAAGAAAGTGATGAGTAATGAGTGATGAGTAAGAACTCGACGGCTTGCGAGCCAACTCATCACTCATTACTCATCACTCATTACTCATCACTGTCTTGAATCTTCATGTGTGGAATAGCCGGATTAGTTAGTTCAGACCCCGAGCAGCGGATCGCCCCGATGCTGCAGTCCATCGAGCATCGTGGGCGTGACGACGAAGGTGTCTGGACTTCCGCACCGCTGGACGACGCCGGCCGCCGCGCCTGCCTCGGCCATCGACGCCTCGCAATCATCGACACCAGTCACGACGGCCATCAACCAATGCTTTCCGCTGACGGGCGCTACGTCCTCACGTTCGGCGGGGAAATCTACAACTACCGCGAGCTGCGCGAACAACTCAAAAGTAAGGGCCACGTCTTTCGTACCGCAACAGACACGGAAGTGCTGCTCAACGCGTTTGCCGAGTGGGGCAAAGATTCTGTGATGCGCCTCAACGGCATGTTTCACTTCGCCGTTTGGGACAGACGCGAACGCAGCCTGACGCTCGCGCGCGATCACGTCGGTATCAAACCGCTCTACTACTTTTATCAGCCCGCCGCCGCGGGAGAACCTGGTTCGTTCATTTTCGCGTCCGAAGTTAAAGCGATACTCGCGACCGGTCTCGTCAAGGCCTCGCTCGATCCGGAAGCGCTTAATCAGTTCCTCACATTTCTGTGGGCGCCTGATCCCCACACGCTGTTTCGAGGAATAAAGACGCTCCCGCCGGCGCACCTCCTAACGTTCAAGGACAACCAGATCACGATTGCAGAATGGTGGGACGTCTCCTTCGAAAACATCGAACACGGCCGCAGCGAAGCCTGGTGGCAGCAGCAGGTGCTCGAGACACTTGACCGCACGGTGAACATGGAAATGGTTGCGGACGTTCCGCTCGGATCTTTTCTCTCGGGTGGTATCGATTCGTCAGGCATTGTCGCCATGATGAAGCGTCACAGTGGCGAACGGCGCGTGTCCACCTACACCGCGGGCATTGCGGCTGAAGATCTTCGTTACGACATCATTCCCGACGATGTTGCCTGGGCCCGTCGGGTGAACGAACATTTGAAGACGGACTACCACGAGATCACTCTGCAGCCGAACATCGCCGAACTGCTGCCGAAGCTGGTTCATCACCTGGACGAGCCGGCCATCGACATGGCGATTCCCAGTTTTTTGATTTCGCAGTCAGCTCGCGAATCGCTGCGCGTGATGTTGTCCGGAATGGGTGGCGACGAAGTGTTTGCCGGTTATCCGCGGCAATTGGCGATGAAGATTGCAAGTGCCTTTGATCCGATACCCGGCATGCTGCGCCGCCCTTTGATGAAGACCATACAACAAACGCTTCCGGGTGGAATGCCGGGACGTTTGACGGCGCCACTGCGGAACGCCAAAAAGTTTGCCGGCAGCGCCGGCCTCGATTTCGAAGAACGATACCTGGGTTACGGCACCTATTTCACTGACGCTGCGAAACAAAGACTCTATTCGGACGACCTGCGCGAACTGACTAAGGGATACGACGCTTACGCCGCTCACCGTCGATACTTTTCACGCGTCCAAGATGCAGCGCCGCTCAATCGCATGCTCTACGTCGATCTGAAAACTTTTCTACCGTGTTTGAATCTAATCACGACAGACAAAACTTCGATGGCGGCGAATCTCGAAGTGCGTGTGCCGTTCTTGAACCGCGAAATGATCGAATTCACTGCGCGCTTGCCGCCTGAGTTAAAGCTGCGCGGCTTCAAACGTAAGTACATACTCAAACGCGCGCTGGAAAAGTTACTACCCCATGAAATCGTTTGGCGAAAAAAGGCAGGCTTCGGAGCTCCGATTCGTTCGTGGCTGCGCGGCGCCTTGAAGCCGCTGGTTGATGAGCTGCTTTCAGAAGACGCGATCAGGCGGCGCGGCCTCTTTCGGCCGGAAGAGGTGCGGCGGATTATTGACCTGAACTTGGCTGGCCGCGAAGACTACAACCTGCAAGTTTTCCAGTTGTTGAATCTCGAGTTGTGGCACCGTCAATTCATCGACAAGTGACGAGGCACAGAGCGGCCGTAATAATTGACTTTGGTTTGGGCCGATCCTATTCTGCTGTTGGCGTCATCGCTGCCCGACTTCGGAAACCTTACTCCTGCTCGTGCTCCCAGGTTCGAGCCCCGTTCTGAATGACACTCAGCAACGTACCTTTAACAAACGCAGACGATGCGACGGGTTCGAAAAACGAACGCGGCGTGCGCGTGCTGCTGGCGGAAGACGATCGCGCCGTGCGACGTCTGCTACAAGTTGTTTTGGAACGAGCCGGCTATGAAGTGATACCGGC
>JBKPNP010000645.1:0-4703 GCA_046732775.1 Acidobacteriota bacterium | reverse complement strand
TGTTAATGACCGGCGCCTCCGAAGTGACTTCTACCGTGTTGCCGGAGATCGGGCCGATGGACAGTTCAGAATTGAGTGTCGTCTCGCGACCAATCTCAACAGTAACCCGTTCAGCGGTAAAGGGACTGAAACCTGTACCGTTGATGGTAACTGAATAGCTGCCTGGCTGAAGTCCCGAGACTCTATAGCGGCCCTGATCGTCAGTGGTCGCTGAGTCTTCTTTATTGGTTTCCGTATTGCGAATCGTAACGGATGCGTTAGGGACCACTTCCTTATTTGGGTTGGTCACGACGCCGCCGATAGCACCACTCACAGTGGACTGACCGAAAGCCATCGCGCTCATCCCGAAAATAAAGGAGAGAACAAAAGCGAGCTTCACAAATTTCGACATACTGGGGAACTCCTTAGGCATGAGATGACGTTGGAAAAGTTGGTGCGTCCGAGCGGACGCACTCTGCTACCTTTGAATTTAGAATCAAGTGCAAATTGAATTGATGTCCAGAAGGAAGTGACAGTAACCCTGATGATTGACGCGAACTTTTATCACGCCCGCGTCTCTTTGCGCAAGCGTAATACATGTTTGACTGCACTAAAATGCGTTGTTGCTCTCTTGCTTCTGGGACGAGAAAGTCAGCGGGCTGCATCGTAAACGCTTTCGCAAGATGTATGCCGGATAGCGAGAGTACCGTGACGCGAATTTTCTGCCCAAATTTGCAAGAAATCGCGCGGCACTGCCGAGATGAATAGCGGCTTAAGCCAAGAATTTGGATAAAATCGGAAAATTCAGGAAATCACTCAAACGGGTTAAGCGAACCCATTGAACTAACTACGCGACGCGTTCAACGATCATCGCGATTCCCTGCCCTCCGCCAATGCACGCCGTCGCCAGGCCGTAGCGACCCGATCGGCGATTCAACTCATGAAGCAGTGTCAGCACCAGTCGCGTTCCGGTAGCGCCGAGTGGATGGCCCAATGCGATGGCGCCGCCGTTGACATTCGTCTTTGAGCGGTCAAGTCCGAGTTCTTTTTCCACAGCAAGATACTGCGCCGCAAACGCCTCGTTAACTTCGACGACGTCGATGTCAGACAACTGCAAGCCGGCGGTTTCCAGCGCGCGTCGAGTTGCGGGAACGGGACCGATTCCCATTAACTCGGGTTCAACACCTGCGTAAGCCCAGCTAACAATACGACCCGTCGGTTTTGCATTACGACGCTTCAAGTACTCTTCGCCGCAGATGACTAACGCTGCCGCGCCGTCGACGATTCCCGACGCGTTGCCGGCCGTAACAAATCCGTCTTTTGCAAAAGCCGGTTTCAGTTTTGACAGTCCTTCTATCGTCGTCTCGGGTCGCAAGTGATCGTCGACTTCAAACATCGTAGTCGAGCGGCGCGAGGTCACTTCAACGGGAACGATCTCTTCAGCGAAGTAACCGGCATCAAGCGCCCGCTTGGCTTCCTGCTGTGAACGCAACGCGTACGCGTCCTGATCATCGCGCGAGATTTCAAATTTGCGGGCCAGGTTCTCCGCGGTGCCGGCCATCGGCGTATTGCAGTAAGTATCCATGAGCGCGACCATCAAGCTGTCTTCGAGTTTGCCGCCACCGAGAGGAAAGCCGGAACGCGCGCCGCGGATCACATGCGGCGCCTGCGACATCGATTCCATACCGCCAACCAACGCTGTTTGCGCTTCGCCCAATTGAATCATCTGCGCGGCGGAGACGACTGATTGAATACCGCTGCCACAGAGCCGGTTGACCGTCAGCGCCGGACGATCAAACGGTACGCCCGCTTTCAATGCCACGTGACGCGCACCGTAAATCGCGTCACCCGAAGTTTGCAATGCGTTGCCGAACACGGTGTGATCGATATCTTCGGGCGCAACGTTACTCGCTGCCAGCGCTCCCTTAGCTGCTGCTGCTCCCAAATCGATTGCGGAAATATCCTTCAACGCACCGACATACTCGCCCATTGCCGTCCGCTTGCCGCCAAGAATAAAAACGTCCCGAGACATAAATTATGAATACCCCTCTACAGTGAAAAGTTTTGTCATTGCGTGAACCGACAAGAGTAACAAGCACTACATAGGCCGTCAATTTCACTTGGGACGTGTGCAAGCGGAAACATGTAGCGCATTTCAACAACGGATTTCGGAAATCATTTTGGGCGGTGCGAAGGTTGAGAGAGATGAGGTTACTCCACGAAGCGGTGACGCGCGCGGTAGCGGTGCAACAGCTCTTCGAGAAAGCCTTCGTAGGTAAAGCTCGGCAGGTCGTAAGCGGGACGCAGTTTGTACAGAATCGGCAGAGACACACGCCAGGCCATCCATTGACGCGCCATGTCGGCAAGGTCCCAACGCCGGCGCAGAAACGTCTCCACTACCTGCATCTCTGATTCGGTCAACATATCCACGTCTGCCACGAAATCGACAGGCTGAAACGATCGTCGCAACGCCGGATCGCTTACTGAAGAGGCGAACACTTGCGCGAAGGCCGGCGCTTCGGCTTCGCGTTCGCGCACGACAACTGTTCCCGCAACCATATCGCCCACGCGTTGGTCAGACAGGCTGACGAAAACCGAGATCAATCCCACCGAATAGAACGGCGCCGGCATCATGTCCATGGTGCGCAATAGATTTCGCACCGCAGCTTCCCAGAAAGTTACCGGCCGCCCGTCCACGCGGATGACGCGGAGCTTGAGCCAGCGCTTGCCCGGAGTTTGTCCGCTCCAGGCCCATTCGAAAAAAGCGAAGTAGCCGGAAAAGATGAGGAACACGAGCACGATCAAAATGGCCTTCACCCATTTGGGTGCGTTCGTGAACTGATCGCCGAGGCTCGAATAGTTCGCGATGACACTGAGGGCGATGATGACAATCAGCAGCGTGAGTACCTGGAGGCCGTGATCGATGGCGCAGGCAATGAATCGATTACCGATCGAGGCGAGCGCGAAATGAAGCGGCACACGCTCCGGCGTTTCGATGATCAGAATATCTTCGGTAGCGAGCGTTGCTGACATATCAACTTAGCTGCGACACCTCAGTTCTCTTCAAACCGCGACAAACGAGCGGACTGCGATTACTCGAATCGGACTCGAACAAATCGTCTCTTGCCCACTTTCAACAAGGTCGTCATCCCAGGTTTCCATTGAGTTATAGAATTAACGACCGTTTGCTTTTCGCCGTCGATCGATACGCCGCCTTGTTGAATAAGCCGGCGCGCTTCAGCCTTAGACTCCGCGAGTCCCACCGTCAGCAACAGGTGACCGAGATCCCAACCAGTCGGCTGATTGGCAGAAAGCACGCGTTCCTCGATCTCGTCCGGCGCTTCTTTGTTGCGAAACCTCCTGGTGAATTCATCTTCAGCGCGAGTGGCATCATCCACAGAATGAAAATCGCTGACGATCTGTTTCGCAAGTTCGACTTTGATATCGCGCGGATTGCGTTCACCATTCTCTGCCGCCTTACGCATTGCAGCGATTTCGTCCAGGCTCGAGTCGGTCAGCAGTTCGTAGTAGCGCCACATCAACTCGTCTGAGATCGACATTACCTTCCCGAAAATCTCCGACGGCGGCTCGTCGATGCCAATGTAGTTTCCCAGGCTCTTCGACATCTTCTGAACGCCGTCCGTGCCCTCAAGCAATGGCATGATGACGGCTACCTGCGCTTCCTGGGCATACTCGCGCTGCAGGTTACGGCCCATCAGCAAATTGAATTTCTGGTCGGTACCGCCAAGCTCTACGTCCGCCTCGAGTGCGACCGAATCGTAGGCTTGCGTTAACGGGTAAAGCAGTTCATGCAAAGCGATCGGCTTCTCCTCAGCAAGCCGCTTGGCAAAATCGTCACGTTCCAGAATCTGCTTCACCGTAACGTGAGACGCGAGCCGAATGAACCCGTCTGATCCGAGCTTATCCATCCATTCAGAATTGAAGCGTATTTCCGTCTTCTCCGGATCGAGCAGCTTGAATATTTGCTGTTTGTAGGTTTCAGCGTTTGCGTTGATCTCGTCACGCGTTAGCTGCGGGCGAGTTACCGACTTCCCCGATGGGTCCCCGATTAGCCCGGTGAAGTCGCCGATCAAAAAAATCACGGTGTGCCCCAGCTCCTGAAACGCGCGCAGCTTGCGAATCACCACCGTGTGGCCGAGGTGAATATCGGGCGCGGTCGGGTCAGCGCCAAGTTTTATTCGTAAGGGCTTGCCCGTCTTCGCAGATTTTTGCAGCTTCGCGCGTAGATCGTCCTCGCGAATGATTTCGGTCGTGCCCTTGCGCAAGAATGCGAGCTGTTCGTCGATGGTCATCTCGGTCAATGTAAATCGGGAATCGGAAATGGTAAATAGGGCGAGGTAGGGTTACTGCTTTCTGAGAACGCGGCGGCCGTCAATTTCATAAGCGCCACTCACAACCAGTGCCAGCGCTTCCGCATAGAGTCTGTGTTCCTGTTCGAGTATTCGTGCAGCGAGAGTTGCCTCGGTGTCGTCGTCCAGCACCGGCACCGCTCGCTGGCCGACGATCGGCCCACCATCCAAACTCTCATCAACAAAATGGACGGTACACCCCGTCCATTTGACGCCGTGTTCCAGCACCTGCCGGTGTGCATCGAGACCGGGAAAGGCGGGCAGCAGACTGGGATGAATATTCAGGATGCGGTTGCGATAAGCGTCGATGAAATACTTCGACAGCAAACGCATGTAACCCGCGAGGCAAACAAA
>JBKPNP010000644.1:0-3054 GCA_046732775.1 Acidobacteriota bacterium | reverse complement strand
GCTTCGAGCTGGGCGAGAATTAAGCCATTGCGAGCTGCCTTGTTCGCCGGCTGAACCAGCAATTGTTTACGGTAAAGCGCGATCGCGTCCTCAGCCTTACCCGTTGCTCGTAACATGTCGGCGAGACTTTGGCTCGCAATTCTGGATGCGGGATCGAGTTCGAGCGCGCGTTTATATTCCGCCGCCGCTTCATCGATGCGCAAAGAGATGTGTAGCGCGCGGCCGAGCGCCTGGTGCGCTTCCGCAAGGTCGGGCGCTAACTGAACTGCTGCCGTTGCCAGCCGGGTTGCTTCCGCGCCTTGTTCAGTTGAAACGTAGAAAGTTGAAAGAATGGCCAGGCGCTTGGCGTCGCTGCCAAACTTCGCCTCGATCGCGCGCGCTGCTGTAATTGCCGCGTCAGGCTCGCCCCGCAGATAAAGATTAAGTGGGATTTGCGAAATCACTCCGGCGAACAGTTTCTCCGAAGGGTTCGCAGGCGCCACTTCGATTGCCCGCATCAGTTGTTCGATGCCACCAGCGTGATCGGCTTTCTTTAAGAGCTCATCACCGTAGCCGGCATGCGAACTCACCAGCAGCTCGAGTGCACGTCCTCTGGATTTCGAGTCAGGATGCTTCTCGATAAAAGTCTTGAGAACATCAGCGCGCTTTTCGAGGGGGAGGGCGAGCGTGACTTCCACTTCTTCCGATTCCGCCTCGTCATCGGCGGTGTTGGCCACTCGCTTTGGCCTGGTTGCAATCGGCTCGCTGCGAGTCGCCGCGGTCTTGACGGGAGTGACGATGGGTTCGGTTCTACTAGGAGTTGTTAAGGCAGTGGCCGCTTCGTCTGTCGCCTTTGCGGGCGTCACGTCCGGAGCCGGTGAGGGCTCGGCGGATGCCACGGAATCTTTAGCGAAGTCGTCAGTGCTGAATGCCAACTTCTGCGCCACCGAAGTTACGAAGTGCTGCACACCCGCGCTCAGGCCTTCGCCAAACTTCCCGGCGTCGACAAACCCGCGCATTCGTTGCCCCATCTCACCCAGAACGCCTTCCGGCAGATCAGCCTGCACCGATCGACTGAATCGCGTGAACGTCGTTTTCTCATTCACGGCTAAAACCAGCAAGAGGCTTTTCTTAGCACCAGTGCGAGTCCCGACGTTCCAATCTTTTGCTACTTGCAATGAAAAATCCGAGATGTCCTGGCCGCCGGTCGACTCGACTGTAGCAATGTCAAACTCGATTCCGCTCTTAAGCTTTAAGTTGACCAGCATGCTTTCCAGCCGCTGCTTCGCAGCTTCGTCGAGAACGCCCGCGAAGTCGTTGACGTGAGCGGTCGGCGCGGGCAGCTGTTTGGTCTGGGCAAACTGAGTGACACAGAGGTGGAGCAACAGGATAGTGATACAAAAAACGATGAGTCCCCGGTTCGTTAATCGCTGTCTTGTTTGATTCATCTGACGCTCTCGATTTTTAGATTCGCGTGGGGGAGGAAGCGCTCTCTATCGTGAATAGCAACTACCAGATTTCGTGGATGTCCTGAACGGTCATGATAACATCGCGTGCTTTTGGCGGCGAACACGTACTTGACTCGAGAGCAAACGTCCCCGGTTGCGACGTGGAGGGAGGTAACCCGACGAAGCAACCGGGACGGTTGCGCTCCAGTCTGTCACACGGACGCAAACTAACAGTTTGCGTTACCAGAAACACTTATGAGTGAACTCGACGAAGCGTGGGCTTTAGCCATCGCGGAGGCTGAGGCCAGCGCGCGGGTGCAGGGGCGCGCAGACATTGCAGAGTACCTCGCGTTGCGGACGTCGAATGATTTGATTCGCAAGGTGGCGACTGAGTGGCTGCTGACGATCTTTACCGCCGCCGCCGGTCAGGCGAATCGCAACGGAGCGGCGATCCAGATCAGCAGCGACTCTTCGCACCGGTTCAAAATCGGAAACGCCGGCATGGTGGGCCCGCGGTTGAGCTTACGCCGGAATGTCCGCGAGATAGTGGTGGAAGTCGGTTGGCCGCGCACGCCACGAGACGGTTTCATTCGCGGTGGCGGACTCGCTTGCGGAAATATCAAACACGTCGGCATTAAGCAGGCAAACGAAGAGTTGCGCCTGATCCTGAGCGATGCGGGCGCGCCTGTTTGGATCGTGCTGGACAAGCATGGCTCCGCCGGCCAGGGCCATGAGTTACACGAAGCGAACATCCGGCGCCACTTCGCGGTACTGCTCGCCGAATCCGGTAAGCCACACTCCTGACGATTTGCGCTGGGCCTTACACCGTTTCGAAATCATTCCGCGCGCCGCGCGTGCAGAAAATCAATTCTCTAAGCATTCCTGGTTCGTTATGCAGTGACTGACGACGGACCAGCCCGTCAGGCACGGTGCTTGCCAACGTCGCGACGGGACGATGCTCGCAGTGATTGGTGTCCCCCACTGGCGAGTTGAAAATCAGATTGACGCAAACGAACGCGAGGCGCTCGCCCGTCAATCGGCAGAAGCTTAGAGGAGAATACTAATGACTAACCGACGCACACTGACTCTTTCGATTTTTGCGGCCGCCGTGCTGGCGTTGTGCTTGCCCGCGCTGGCCGCCGCACAGGGTGGCTACGGCTACCCCGACTACGGGCGCAATCGCAACGGCGACTATGGCCGCTACGATCAGCGTTACCTCAAGGATTCAATTCAACGGCTCGATCGCCTGGCGAAGGATTTTGAACGAGATCTCGATCGCGCGCTCGATCACAGTCGCGTAAACGGCACGATCCGCGAAGATCGTCTGAACGCGCAGGGCCACGATTTCCGCCGTGCAGTTAGCGATTTGAAATCCGCGTTTGGCAACGGACGCGATCTGAATCGCAGTCGCGATGAAGCAGCGCGCGTAATGCAGGAGGCCCAGCAGTTCAATCGTTTGGGCCGGAACGTCGACAACCGTGTCGCTTCAGAGTGGTCGCAAATTCAACAGGAACTGCGAATCATTTCCGATGCGTATGGTGTGGGGTTTGGCGGCGGCTTCCCAAACGGCCGCAACTATCCCGACGGTCGAAACGGCAATAACGATTGGTGGCGGCGCATACCGTTG
>JBKPNP010000643.1:0-4052 GCA_046732775.1 Acidobacteriota bacterium | reverse complement strand
CAGGAAGTTGCGAACAAATATGTGAAGGTGGACGAGGCGGCGATCGTTATAGTCGGTGACGCTGCGCAAATGCTGGAACAGATACAGCCTTATGCCGCCGAGATTGAGTTTTACAATACGGCGGGTAAGCGAAAGGCGGCGCCGACTGCTCCGTCATTTTCAGCAGAGGCCGCGGCGGCTCTCGTCGGAAACTGGTCGCTGCTCATCGATACCCCGCTTGGCCAGAGCATTCCCGCGACTTTGAGTCTAACAAGTAATGGTAAAGGATTTTCCGGAAGCGTTACTTCAGAAATGGGCAACGGTGAAGTGCTGTCCGCAACTTTTGACGGCGAGTCGTTTGCCGGCGCGATCTCATTTGACGTTGCTGGTCACACCATGGAAGCGCAGATCGACGGTAGTGTCTCGAATGAACAAATGGAAGGCAGCATTACTTTGGAGAATGCGCCGCCGTTGCCCTTCACCGGCAATAAGATCACTGGAGCGCAACCCTGACTGGAGCGCGACCGACCGGAGCGCAACCGTCCCGGTTGCCGCTTTAATCAGATAAAACGCGAGCGAGACGCTCGCGCTCCAGTCCGGTTCCCGCTTTTAATAGATCAAGAAGCGAGCGGGACGCTCGCGCTCCAGTGACGCGCGCTCCACACAAAAAACGCCCGGCACTATCAATGCCGGGCTAATCACAGGAGGAACAAAGATTATGGTGTCGTTATAACCTACGACGATCCAATAATCCCGCTTTTAGGATGTCTTACTCAAACCACTTCGTTGTATGTACCGCAACCCGTCAGTCTGCTAACCGTGGCAGCAATCCTCACAACGCGTAACGCAATAACATTCCGCCACCGCCCACTGCCCAGCCGGTTTTCTTTACCAGATTCAATCCGTAGAGATTTTGCCGCGTTCCCGACTCTTGTTCGATCCATGTCAGTCCGCCGTCATCGCTTCGCAAAATCACGCCGCTTCTGCCAACCGCCCACGACTTGTCGTCGTTAATAAACTGGACATTAAGCAACGTGGACTTCGTGCGAACCGAAACCGGCGTCCAGGTGACTCCGCCGTCGAGCGTTCGCAGGATCGTGCCACGCTCGCCAACCGCGAGACCTTTTTTGTCGCCACGAAAATCGACGTGAAAAATTGTCGCTTTCGTTCCGGATTGCTGTCGCGCCCACGAGGCGCCGCCGTCCACCGTGGCGAGGATCATCCCGTCGGCGCCGGTAATCCATCCGCGTTTATCGTTGGCAAAGTCGACATGAATGAGTTCGAGGCGGCTGGGCGCGCGCTGCCGCTGCCATGTTTCGCCGGCGTTATCGGTGAAAAGCAAAATGCTGTCGATAACTCGCTCGCGTTTACTGACCGAGCCGACCACCCAGCCTTTTTTCTTACTGGAAAAACGTACGCTGTAAAGTTCGACGTCGGCGCCGTCAAACTCACTGGGCAGAAATCGCCGCGCTTCGGTCCAACGCATGCCGTTGTCACGCGTCGTGAAAATCGCATTCCCGGCGATAAGAAACCCGGCTTCTTTGTCGCGAAAGTAGATGTCGTTGATCGCGGCGTCAGTCTGTACGACCTGTTTCACCCAGCTGTGTCCGCCGTCTTCGGTACGGCTTAAGAAGCCGTTATCGCCGCCGATCCAGCCGCGCTTGTCATCGAGAAAGTAGACTGTGTTCAGATCCTGATTGGCGGCCGCCACCTGCGCCCCGACCCAGCCTTGCTGGCTTCTGACCGGCGCCGCGGCCAGCACCAGAAAAAATGCCGCGACATATACCCGCCCTACGTAGCTGGTTCGTGATCTCATGGCGACTTAAGACTCCAAACAGGAATGCCGTTTATTCGGCCTCAACCGCTGCGCAGAAAGCTGAACTGCGGTCGATCCGCCGGTCAATTGTTTTGTTTTTGAACGCTCAAAGCGTATCCCAAAACGCAGCGAAGGACAACGGATACCACCGCGTGTTACCGATGCCAGTTTGGTTAAGGCCGCTTTGTTACATCAGGTCGGTACCGTCCGCGGTAGCGGATGGGTCTATTGCAGATTGTCGATTGGCGCTTTTGAATTGGCCTATCCCACAAATCCGATCGGCAATCCGCCATCGCAAATCGACAATCCGAAGACCCACCCGCTACTGACTTCATTTCACTGCGCGGCAGGCGCCCCACAATGAAAGGGCCACGCGCCTCAGTCTCAAGCGCGTGGCCTCGTCGGCATTCCCGCGGACTGAGCCCATGCGTCTCGCTTGCGTCGACGTTACTTTTTCGTCGGTCGCAACCGGCGACGTTGCGCTCCAGTCCGGTTTAATTTGCCGCATTTACGCGGTAGATGCGGCCCTCAAATATGACGACAACTTTTTCGCCTAACGAGAAGAACACACCGAGTCCGGGCTTCTGCTTTAGAAGTTCGAAGTATTCGTCGCTGCCAAACTTAATCGCAGTTTCCGGCAGCGTCGTCTTCGCTTTGAGCTCGGCATCCGTCCAAACACCCTCGCGCAAATAGAACGTCTTGCCGCCAGCGGTTTTCGCGATCGTAGACGTAGCCGAATCCCTACCGTCGACCCGAACTACATCCTGTTGCGCGCGCGCACGTTTGCTTTCCTGCACCGCTGCAATGCCCGTGATTGCGTTTGCGTCGGCTGCCTTTGGTGCCGGCGCCGGGGCATTCATTACGCGGCCCACCCCGAATCCCCTGTTATTCATCGGGCGCGTGGCCGTCGCCTGCTGCGCTGCACCAGGTTCAAGCGCGAGATACGACGTGTAAGGCGTCACGATTCCGTAACGCGTGCCGAGATCGACAATCTCATCACGCAGCTCCTGTTGCTCGCCGTTCGTGCGAACCTGCTCCATCAACCAACCCACTCTGCGCGTCGCCCATAGACGCGGAAGAAAGTCATTGGCGTCCTCGCGCAAAGGAAAGCGCAGGTTGTTGTAAAAGAAACTCTTGTTTGCGCCGCTGGAATTGCCGGTTAACTGCAGTCGCACAAAATCCAGATCGATCGGGTTGCGATAACGGCCAATCAGCACGACTTGCGAACCACGAAATACGTCCGGCATAGCTTTCGGGTAGACCAGATCAGTCTGCACGCCCGCCATATCCAGCGCCAAATCGGTTAAGACCGGGTAATTGACCTTGGAAAAGAAGTTGGAAACTTTCACTTCCAGGTCTTCTTTCGGTTCGACGTAATCGGCGACGCCGCCATTCTCGGCAGCCAGTTTATCCAACAGAGCGGTGTTGACGTCGTAACCAACACCAAAGGTGAACAGACGAAGGCCCACATTCTTAGCCGCCCTGGCATTAGCCACGATCTGGGTTTGATCTGTGACACCGACGGTCGGCAATCCATCCGTCATGAAGATCAAAATCCTGGGACGATTGCTTGCTTGAAACTGCTGCATCGCTGCAAGCAGTGCCTGGTTGATGTTTGTTCCGCCGATTGGCCTGAGCGACTGCGTAAACTGCTCGCCGCGTTTCCGGCCTTGATCGTCGGCACTGATCAGGTGCGGCTCCATCAGCCGTTCCTCTCCTGCAAACGAGACGACATTGAAACGATCCTGCGGCCGTAATATCCGAATGCCATAAAGCAGAGCCGCGCGTGCTTTCTCCATCTTTCCGGCTTCCGCCATCGACCCTGAAGTGTCGAGCACGAACACGATGTCCTTCGCCGTGTACTCCTGTTCCGACCAGTCGTCCTTCGGGGAAATCATCAGGAGGTAGTAGCCATCCTTGCCCGGTTCGCGATGCGTCAGCAGCGTCATGCCGAAATCTTCGCGCGACAACGAGTAGAACATTTGAAAATCCTGTGGCTCGCCGCCGCTTTCAAATGTAACTACTGAACGGCGGTCGCCGTTTCGTTTCAAATCGATCGCATGAGTGGGCGAATAGATATTGCGCACCGGTTCTTTGCTGTCGATTTCGATTCGTCCGGCGACGGTGCCAATTTCGGCCACCTGCCGGCCGGTGCCGAGGGGGTAACGATAGGCCACAGTGCCTGACTCCGCCTGCAGCACTTGCGAATAGGTGATTTCCAATTTCTTATCGGAACGAGCCGGGATCGGAAAGATGC
>JBKPNP010000642.1:0-3136 GCA_046732775.1 Acidobacteriota bacterium | reverse complement strand
GGTCGATGTTTGAATCCCTGCCGGCGGCGCCCCACTTTTTTGGATACTCTGCCCAAGCCAGTTTCATGTCCTCGTGAACTTCTTTCTGCAAATCGATACCAGCCTTACGGAATGCGCGCACCACGACGTCGGAACAAACGCCCGTCTCAGGTGCAACATCGCCGTTGGGGTAATCGAGCTTAGCGTAAGAAGGATCGTATCCGGTCGTAACCTGGCTTTGCGCCACGGCGCCTTCAATCAGTCGTTTAAGTTGAACTGACGCCGCCGGCGGCAGCGGCTTCGTAACAATCACCGGTGGCGCAACGCCAATCCCGACTGCGCGCGAACGCACGTCGCGGCAACCGCTCACGGTCATAAGGACGCACACTGTGAACGCAAGCGCTAGTCGATAAGCCATCATGCGATCTGTTTGGCCAACCAAATTCGTAAATCCTCGCGCATCGAGGGGACGATTTCGTGCGCCGCATCGTAGCTCTTGAACTCGAGGTTTGCCGCCCGCAACCTGAGTCGCTCTTCATAATCCGCGACGCGCTCGGGGGGATAAAACTCGTCGCGAGTGCCGGTGAGATGCATCACCGCGGCACGGGTTGGCTGGTAGTCTTTGTTCGTTTCCCAGTCGCCGGGAATTCCGCCGCAGATGCCGATGACGCCGCGCAGAAGATTCGCGTGAGTAAACGCGAACCGGTAATTGAGCGCGCAGGTTTGCGAGAAACCAAGCAGGAATATTTGTTTGGGATCGGCGACGCCCTCCGCGGTTAAGCCGGCGATGAGATCCAGCAGTGCCTGGTGATGAATCGCTACCGAATCCTTTGGATGAAAGTTCGTTAACCAGCCGAAACCGAATCGTAACGGCCCACCGGGCTCTTTCGGTTCCTTAATGTGCTGATGAAAACCCTGTAGGGATAACAGTGCAAACTCAGGCGGCGCGATCTGCTTGGCCTCGCGCATCATCTGTCGCTTGTGGGCGCCGTAACCGTGCAGCGCGATCAAAAGTGGCGCCGGTAGTCCCTGGGGCACTTCGAGATCGTAGTAAAGCTTAAGGCGGCCATCGAGCGTATGTTCACTCACGCTTCGCACTTCGTTGTCGGTCGTAGTTGTCATCGTTGAAGCTTATAGCACTACTTGAATTTCGAGCGCGAGCATTGTGTCGGAAACAGTCTTTGCATTCATTCTCGCTGCCAGTTACGATGCTGCAGAAATCAGCGATAACAATTTGTGAGGTGAGGCAATGAAATTTCCTGGTGGGTTCAATATTCAACAGATGATGAAACAGGCGCAGGTCATGCAGGAAAAGATGGCCAAGGAAATGGAAGAACTGCGCACCGAAGCATCTGCGGGCGGCGGCGTCGTAACGGTGGAGATGAAGGGCAATCATGAGATTGTCACGCTCAAGATCGACCCCGAAGCGGTGAAAGAAGGCGACGTTGAAATGCTGCAGGATATGATCGTCGCAGCCATCAACGAGGCAAACCGCAAAGTGGACGAAGCCATGAAGGGCAAACTGGGTGGCATGCTGCCCCCGGGACTGGGCGGCATGTTGGGGTAATAGGGGTCGGGGATTAGGGGTCAGGGGCCGGATAACGGAGGTTCACATGAGCCTGAACAGTTTTCGGGACCTGAGGGTTTGGCAGTTGAGCATGGAGCTCGTCGAAATCATTTACCGCTTAACACGAAACTTTCCGAAGCATGAGATTTATGGATTGACTTCTCAAATTCAGAGAGCCGCTGTTTCCGTTCCTTCGAATATCGCTGAGGGTCATACAAGAGAGCACACTAAAGAGTTCCTTCTCCATCTATCGATTGCACAAGCATCTTTAGCGGAACTAGACACGCAATTGGAAATTGCCGCGCGTCTCAATTATCTTGAAACAAATGAACTCGGACCAGTCAGGGAACGCGTCGTATCGCTGGGAAAACAACAATATGCGCTTCGAAATGCGCTTCTTAAGAAACTAAACCTTGGGAGTTAAAAACGAATCCGGCCCCTGACCCCTGGCCGCCGACCCCTGTTCTTACAATGCTTGAGTACGCCGAACCGGTCACCAAATTAATCGACGAACTGAAACGTTTGCCCAGTATCGGGCACAAGTCGGCACAGCGGCTCGCGTTTCACATAATGCGTACGCCTGACAACGAGCTGCAGCGTTTGATCTCAGCGATCCTCGAAGTCAAACAACGAATCGTTTTTTGTTCAGTTTGTAACAACCTCACCGATATCGATCCCTGTCGCATCTGTGCCTCAACCACCCGCGATCATTCCGTAATTTGTGTAGTCGAGGAACCGCACAGCCTCGTTGCTGTGGAAAAGACGCGCAGTTTCAAGGGCGTCTATCACGTACTGCACGGAAGTCTTTCGCCGATCCGTCACATTGGCCCAAACGAGCTGCATCTCGCGAACCTGTTGCCGCGTTTGAAACCGGAGAACAACGACGGCGTTGAAGTGGCGGAAGTAATTCTGGCCACTAATCCGACCACCGAAGGCGAGGCCACGGCAAACTACATCGGCCGCTTACTCAAGCCGCTCGGTATTTTGGTAACGCGAATCGCGATGGGTATGCCGGTCGGCAGCGATCTGGAGTACGTGGACGAAGTGACGATGGATAAGGCACTCGCGAACAGGCATCAGATTTAGGACGGAAGGCAGAAAGCGAAAGGCAGTCGCAGAAGGCAGACGACGCATTACTCCGTTGATTGGCGTGGCAATGGAGCGAAACGATTTGGATTAGACATCATCCCTTGCAGCATCCGGCCCACCTCCGCATATCCGTCAATCAGTTTTTGGTGGTTCTCTTTGGACAAGTAGCCGCAGTCTAAAGCGAAGTCCAACCAGACTTTCGTCTCAGTTGCCTCGACATCGCAATCTGTCAATTGTTGATAAACATGTTTGGTATCGTCGCTTGCGAAACCCTTCAGCGAGATTGGCTGCGACGCTTCGAGAAGAGCGTCGAATCTGATCGGTTAATGAGTAAACTTCTTCCCTTGGAAAGGTTCTTGATAAATTGAAAATCTCCATCGCGAGTCGATACGAAAGTTGGAAGACCTTGAGGTCTCGATGACCACGTAACATGAGAGGATCCTTTCATACACCAAGTTCATGTTAAGCGGTCAGGGTGCTGTTTTCTGTCTGCCTTGTGCC
>JBKPNP010000641.1:0-6682 GCA_046732775.1 Acidobacteriota bacterium | reverse complement strand
TCGTATGGCGTTTCGCCTGTTCCGCCAGGTGATTCCTATCGCGCACAACGCTGAGGGCAGAAAAGTCTTGATTTATGGAGCCGGCGATGCGGGAGAATTGCTGTTGCGAGAGTTATTAAATAATCGCGCGTTAAAGTATGCGCCGGTTGGCTTTGTTGACGACGATCCAGGCAAGACAGGAAAACTGATTCACGGTTTGAAAGTGTACTCGGGAAATGGCGACCTGGCCGCAGTGTGTCAGCATCACGAAGTTGATGAGGTTTTGATTTCCAGTTCGCGAATGCCGGAAGAGCGGCTAAAAGAGATCTTCGATTTTTGTAAAACTCAGGACATTCGTGTGAAGCGCATGCGCATTACTATCGAGGATATGGGCGAGCCGTGGCGGCCGACGATTCATACTACTGCCTGAAATATTCATGCCTGATCAATTAATGGAATTTAAGGCGCGCGCGCCGCAGAAAGCGTTAATGACGCTGCTGGTGTTATTGACGTTAGTAACATCGTGGTTCGTGGTGCGTTGGTATCTTGCCAATACGATTGCAGAGTATTTTCACCCCGAAAACAATCGCCTCGCGACCGCGCAGCTTGCCGTCGGCCTCGGACCGGACGATCCATTGCCTCACTGGCGGCTGGGCAACCTGATCCAGAGAGAATTGCCACCCGATCAGATCGGCCTGGTCGTTTCCGAATACGAAAAGGCCGTGAGCTTGTCGCCTAATGATTACCGCCTCTGGATGGACTACGGTGGCGCGCTTGAACAAGCGGGAGATTTTGAACGCGCCGAAAAGGCGCTCCGGCAAGCGGTCAAGTTAGCGCCATCTTATGCCTCGCCGCGCTGGTACCTGGGAAACTTGCTTGTGCGTACTGATCGCTATCCCGAAGGTTTCGCCGAATTGCGAAAAGCGAGCGAGGCGAACGATCAGTTTCAATCACAGTTGTTCAATCTTGCCTGGCAGTTAAATAAGGACGACTTCGATGCGCTGCAGGCGGCAGCTGGAACCACGCCAGGGATGCGCGCGGCGTTCGCGATTTATCTAGTGAAACGTGAGCGCTTCGATGAGGGTCTGCGGCTGTGGGACACTCTTACCGCGACCGAAAAGAGAGAAAGCCGCGCTGCCGCCGATCCAATCATTGGCAGTTTAATAGGAAAGCTTCGTTTCCATGACGCGATGAAGATTTGGAACGAGGTCGCTCCCGGACCTTCCTACTTCGCCTCCGAAGGTCACATTCTGGATCGCGGTTTCGAAGACAATCTGGCGCACGGGCCGGGCGCGGTGTTCGGTTGGCAGGTACAGTCAAACTCGCTGGTGCAGATTGGAATCGATGCCGGTAAGGGCCATACGGGCTCGCGCAGTCTGCGGTTGTATTTTCAGGTGCGGTCGCATATCGACACGATAAACGTGTCTCAGCTGGTTCCGGTTACGCCAAACACTGAATATGAGTTTGAATGTTATCTGAAGACCGAGCGGCTCGAGAGCGCGGAAACTCCTGTCATCGTGATCGCGAATGCCGCTGACGACGCAGCGCTGGTCGGATCTGACTCGGCGCCCAGCGGCAACAGCGACTGGCAACGTATCGCCCTTTCTTTCAAAACAGGACCCAAGGCCGAGGCGATCAAAGTGAAGATGCTGCGGAATTCGTGTCCTAATAGTCCGGTGTGTCCAATTTTCGGAACCGTTTGGTATGACGACTTCGATCTTAGACCCAGAAAGTAACGCGCTCGTTTCTACTAACGACGAAGCAGCGGTAGCTCGCCCGGCTACGAGTTACGTTACTTATCGCATTAGACATACGCTCGCGAGCCGTTTCGCTTTTCTGATTGTATGTTTGGCGATAATCCTAACCGCGCTCGTTTACGGCACCGTTCACTATTGGGCTCTGGCGCTGTTTTTTCTGGGCGGCACCACGATCGCGATCCTTTGGTTGCTCGATGGCTGGAAGCTCGGCTCGTTTCGCATCAGCCGCAACGTTTTACAATTATCGATTATCGGAATGCTGCTGTTGGGTTGCTTTCAGTTGTTACCCCTGCGGCGGCCTGAAAACATCGGCGCCACCACAATCCCGCTCATCGGCAGCCTGTCACTTGATCCTTACTCGACGCGGTTCATTCTCGTTCAGACTCTGGCGCTGCTGATCTACTTCGCGGCGGTATTAGTCTTCGTTGACACTCCCAAGCGACTGCGTTTGCTCGTGCGGACTATCGCTGTGTTTGGATTTTTTCTCGCCATCTTCGGACTAACACAGTCGTTTACCAGCCCCGACAAGCTTTACTGGATCCGCGACACGCCGCAGAGCCAGGCGTTTGGGCCGTTTATTAACCGTCACCACTTTGCCGGCTACATGGAACTGACGCTCGGGTTGCCGCTGGGTTTGGTCTTCGCCGGAGCGATCGAGAAGGAAAAGAAGTTTATTTATCTGTTTGCAGCAGGCTTGATGGCGGTGGCGTTAGTAATGACAAACTCACGCGGCGGCATAATCAGTTTGCTCGCCGAGTTGCTGTTTTTGGTTGCAACAATGGGGCTGCGCCGGCGTCGTCATCGGAAAGGATCAAAGCAGCGCCAGCCACCCAGGATTAAGAGCGCTGCCATGAAAGCAGGACTCGCGCTGTCGCTGGTACTTGCGTTGTTTGGAGGAGTTGTTCTGCTCGGCGGCGAAGACGCGCTGACGCGTATTGTCGGCTCCGTGAATACAGATGATCCGACAACTGGTCGCGCTCATTTTTGGTCAGTGACGGTTGACATCATCAAGACGCATCCGTGGATAGGTACGGGGCTCGGCGCCTTTGGCGTTGTTTACACCGGTTACGATAGCCGCAACGGCGCCTACCGGCTCGAACAAGCGCACAACGATTACCTTCAGGTGCTTTCGGACGCTGGAATTATCGGGGCAGTCCTGGCGCTGTTTTTTGTCGTTAATTTGTTCCGCATGGGCTTCACGAGACGAGACTCCCGCGACGATTTCCGGCGGGGAGTGGCCACCGGAGCGATGGCCGGATGTTTTGCCGTGCTGGTGCACAGCTTCTTTGATTTCACGTTGCATACTCCGGCCAATGCCCTGCTGTTTCTGGTGCTGGCGGCACTCGCGACCATGAACGGTCGGGTCGAGGATGTGCAATCCCGCAAGAAGAAGCGTTCGCGACGTGGTGGCTTGGAGCCGGCGGCAGAAACGGAATAAAGAACAGTAGCTCATCAGGAGGCTATGAATTTGGCGTCAACGGCATCAGCAAAATTAACCGGCGAAGAGCAGGAGATTCCGAAGACGCCCTCGGTGCCGGCACTCTGTCTCACCGCCGCGCTGAAGCATGCGAAATCGGACGCTCTCAATCACAAGATTGGAAGCGAGTGGGTCAACATCTCGGCGGAAACGTTTGTAGAACGCGTGCGCAATGTAGCTCTCGGCCTCGCTGAGTTGGGCATCAAACCCGGCGATCGAATCGCCCTCCTTTCCGAGAATAGGCCCGAGTGGTCAATCGCCGACCTCGCAATTTTGAGTTTGGGTGCGATAAACGTACCTATTTACACAACGCAGGCCGTGGACCAAATTCGCTATATCCTCACCGACTCCGGGACGCGCGCCATCTTTGTTTCCAACAAGAAGCTTTACAAGCACGCAGAGAAAGCGCTTTCAGGTTTGGATTTTCTTGAGAAGGTTATTTTTTTCGAAGACCCTGGAAGTGAAACAATTGACCGGTCAACGACTCTCAAGAGCCTGGAAGAGAGCGGTCAGGAGCGCTCACTTAACAAACCAGCCGCGTTTGCGGCATACCTCAAAGCCATCAGGCCGGACGATCTGGCGACCATCATTTACACGTCCGGGACTACCGGGGAACCGAAGGGCGTGATGCTCACGCATTCGAACTTCGTCTCGAATGTGACTTCGATCTCTCACGGACTGCCAATATCGTCGGCCGATATAGCGTTGTCAGTATTGCCCCTATCTCATATCTTTGAGCGCACCGGCTTTTACATCTTTTGCTATAGCGGCGTGTCCGTTTATTACACGGCATCTTTTGATCAGGTCGCGGAAAATCTGCGTGAAGTCAGACCAACGGTTATGACCGCTGTTCCGCGACTCTTCGAAAAGGTCTACCACAAAATCGTCAAGAAAGGTCTCGCGGAAAAAGGCTGGAAACGTCGTGTATTCGAGCGCTCGCTGCACATTGGTCAGAAATATGCGGAAGCGAAGGACCGGCGGAAGTTTGTTGGGCCTGCCCTTTCAATGCAGCAAAAGATGGCAAACAGTCTGGTCTTCTCGAAGTGGCGGGAAGGTGTGGGCGGCCGGTTGAGATACTTTGTCTCCGGAGGCGCGCCGCTTTCGCCGGCCTTGTCGTATGCGTTTCTCGCTGCTGGTATTCCCATTCTCCAGGGGTACGGTGCGACGGAAACGTGCATCGTTTCTGCGAATCGCCCCGACAATAATCGCGTTGGCTCCGTCGGCCTGCCCTTCGATGGGATTGAAGTAAAAATCGCGGATGACGGCGAAATCCTACTGCGCGGACCGAACGTGATGCGCGGTTATTACGGTCACCCGGAGGAGACGTCTTCGGTACTGAAGGACGAGTGGTTCGCTACCGGAGACGTAGGTCACGTGGACAAAGAAGGCCACCTGTACATCACCGATCGAAAAAAGGATCTGTTCAAACTATCGAACGGAAAATACGTCGCCCCGCAACAAATCGAGAGTCTGATCAAGCAGAGCGAGTTTGTGAGTCAGGTGGTGGTTGTAGGCGCGGGACGAAAGCAGCCAGTAGCTTTGGTCGTACCTGAGTGGGAAGCGGTGCGACAGGCTCTCAGCGAACGCGGCGAACAATTTCCGAGTGACCGACCGTCTCTTGCCGATTTTCCCGCTGCCATAAAGCTGGTTCAGGCCGACGTCGCTTTGCTGACACGCGAAGGCGCAGACTACGAACGGATCCGTCGCGTCGCTCTCCTGGCAGACGACTTCACGATCGATCGAGGCGAGTTAACTCCCACTCTTAAGGTTAAGCGTCGAGTGATCGACGAGAAATTCGGAGACTTAATCGAGCAACTTTATTCTTGATTGCGCTGTCCGTCCCGGTTCAACTTCCACCAAGCACAGACTCGGCAAGCACTCTTAGGTTGATGGGTAAATCAGGCGGACGAGGTTCGCCTTTGAGCGGTTGTGTATAGAAGGCGAGTAAGGGGATTTCGCAGTAGCAAAAGTCGCAACTAGCCAGATGATGCTTTACGAGAAAATCGATTTCGGGAGCGAGCGCCTGAGCCTGAAACGAGAGCAGCAGATTCGACGATGGACACGCCAGTTTCTTCGAGAACGACTTTACGCTTGACGCCTTCATCATTTGCCCACAGGTTTGCCGGCCGGTAATGGTTAAGAATAGAAGCAGAGGTCGCTTGAGTGAGTGAGGAAGCAAGGGGCAAATTTTGCCTGCCTCAATCCAAAAGTGACGGCCGCAGTGTTCCCCTCTTGTTCAAGAACCTTATAGCCCTAATCAGTCTTCGATTCCATAAGATTTTAACTCCTCAGTCGACAGTTTGTAATCTGGAATCAATAACTTGCGGGAAATGTAAAAACTTGTTGCTCAATCGAATGATTGTTGCTACTATGCTCGCCGTCAAGTCAGAGAGCGCCTGCTCTTTGACGCTCGTTCCAGGGCAAGCCCACCTGATTTCTCAGGGCAACCGGGCAAAATCACAAATGACCAACGAAAGTCTCGGAAGTTCTAATTCTCGAAGACCTCTAGCTATCGCCCACTAAGCGCTCGTCTCATTCAAGCCAAGGATGTCTGTGCGGTCTGGCCGTTCAATCCTTTGCCAAAGTTCCCACCTACAAAGTCCCATCAATCCTGTAACGCAAAGAAAAACTCTTGTGAAATCCCTAAGTCACGAAGTCAAAAAAGAAGCTGAGTTGGCGCCAGCCAGTTCAGAGCCTCAAACGGCCCGCGCGAAACGAACTGCGGAGCGCATGGCGAAGAGCGGGAAGTGGGTCGAGAGTCTGCGGTCCTCGGACGTCAATCGTCTGTGGTCGGAGCTTCACCGCATAGTTTCTCACCATCCACTCGTCAGGGCGTCTCGCAGCGCCGGCTTGTTGGTGGAAGAAGGCGCAACAACCGCCTATACCGACCTGACGCAGGAGCTGTTTGTACAACTTCTGAGCAAGAACCGTTTCGAGCATTACATCGACACGGAAATGACCGATTACGAGATCGAGTGCGAAATTGGTCAAATCGAGCTCACGAACCTACTCACCGCGGAACTGCGGAAGCGTCACCCAGAAAGTTATCGTCTCGCCCGACGTATCTCCACTCTTATTCAATCAAGCGCTAACTTCCGCCGTTTCGATTCCAGTGGTACTGGCGAGGAACCCCATCGCCGACTCGCTGACCGCGTCTATGGTTTGAGTGAGTGGGCCGATGGTAAACGTCGTCGCGACTCACATGAAGTCGAACAACGTGTACACATCATTCCGGTGCGCGCCCGCGATACCAGGATGGTGGGCTGCACGGGCGACTCACAAGTCGTCATCAGCAATTCCGATCTTGAAGACCTCATTGTTTCGGTACTGGACGCGGTTGATTCACCTGTCGACGTCCGAGCGTTGCGCAGTTTGGTGATGTCTCGCTTGCCGGTGATGGATATCTATCTGGTTCCGCTTGACGGCGACGATAACGACGGTGAAGGCAATCATTTTCAACCGGTCGACA
>JBKPNP010000640.1:0-5849 GCA_046732775.1 Acidobacteriota bacterium | reverse complement strand
GTCGATTTCGCGCTGCGTCACGAACGACAACTTATCGCGGTGCAGAAACTCGATTGGATCTTCAATAGTGACGATATGCCCGCTGCGTTGCGCATTGATGCGATCGATCATCGCCGCCAGCGTCGTGGACTTTCCCGAGCCGGTTGCTCCCGTCACTAAAATCAGGCCGCGGCGTTCTTCAGTGATGCGATCGATTACCGGCGGCAGACCGAGTTCGGCCGAGCTGCGAGTGCGATCGGGAATTACGCGTAGCACGACACTGACAGTTCCGCGTTGCTGAAAGATGTTCGCACGAAATCTTCCCAGTCCTTTGACGCCATAACCGATATCCACTTCCGAAACTTCCTTGAAACGCTGCTTTTGTCGATTTGTCATGATCGCAAAAGCCATGTCGAGCGTGTCTTCCTGTTTCAGGCGCGGCGCGTCCGCGATCGGGTGTAGTTCACCGGCGATGCGCATGACCGGAAATGCGCCAACTTTGAGATGGAGATCGGATGCCTTGTGAGAAGCGGCAACGCGCAGCAGATCGTCAATTTTTACGGACATAGGGCAAACGGCCTTTCGAACCTGGAAGTGCGGATCAGGATTTATTGATTTGTGCGCGGAAGGTGCGCTTGAACTTGCGGGGCGCGTCGCGTTGGCTCTGGGCCGTATGGACGCAGGTTGAATATAGCGTTTCACGCTGAACAGCGTCAACGCTCTCATTTCTTAACAGTTAACTTTTATCAGTTTTCTATCCTTTCCGAACACTGCGCGACGAGGCAAATGCACCGCGCCACATCGCATACCAGTTGTCTTGTAAGTCCTTATATTTCTGCAATAAACATAAAACACAAATTTCGTTTTTAGGGTTGACGCATTGACTGAGACGAGGTAATCTCCGCGCCGTTCCACCGCTCCAGTTTCCGCTACACACCCTCGATGAGTTTCAACCGCTCAGGTCTATAAGCACCCCAAACTTCCGCTCCAACTGCATGCGCTCGGAAAGAGCTGCTGCGCTTCGCGTCCTCAAATGGAGAAGGAACATGAGAACTTCCCGGCTGTTAGTCACACTCATCATCGCTTTGTTAGTAACCACGGTTGGCCTATCGCTTAGAAGTTTGAGAGGACTGGCGGCCGGGTTCGCGCACCAATCGGTTAGCGAATTGAACGACCCCCCGACCGCAGCCAACGACTCATACACGCTGCATCCCTCGAACACGGCGTTCTTTCTAACCGTGATGGAAAATGATGCCGATCCCGAAGGCGGACAGATTCTGTTGTCCGCAATCGTCACGCCGCCGCAGCATGGCACGGCGCAAGTATCTTTTAAGACAGTCAAGTACACCCCAACATTCGGCTACACCGGCGGCGATAGTTTCACCTACCGCGTGTGCGACTTTCAGGACAATTGCTCGATCGGCTCGGTGGATATCAGCCTCGTCAACAACGGCCCGGTTGCGCTGGACGACTCATTCATAATTCGCGGTATCTCACAGATCAATTTCATTGCAAACGACTCCGACGCCGATGGCGACGCGATCAGGATCGAAGGCCACACCCTGACGCAGCATGGCATCCTGAGCCAGACCGGTAGTCCCAAAATATTTCAATACTTGCCACAGCCGCTTTTTTTCGTGGGCACCGACAGTTTCGTTTATCAAACCTGTGATGACGGTGGCGCCTGCGCTTCGGCAACGGTGACGCTTTACATTCTCGGCGACGGAGAAAATGACGGCGCCACCTCATGCAACACGCACGTCGGCGAACCGGTTAATGTCACCAACGGGAATATGTATGTGCAGCAAAGCGACTATACGTTGCCGGGTGTTGGGCCGGCGCTGAGTATTACGCGTAGCTACAATAGCAATTCGAGTAGGCTCGGTCTGTTCGGGAGAGGCTGGACCAGCGAGTACGACTTATCAATCAACTCCTACGACAACAATTTGGCCCGACTCAATCTGAGCGACGGACGGGCATTTTATTTCGGCAGGCCTACCGGTTCTTCGGCCGCATTCACGCCCCTCGAGAAGGATTTTCACGCCACGCTTGTCCAGAACGGAAATGGGTTCGTATTGACGTTGAAAGACGGCAGCGTTTGCCGCTTCAATGCTGCGGGGAAACTGATCTCTCGCGCGGACCGGATTGGCAATACCACAACGCTCACGTACGACGGCGCCGGCAAGCTCGCTTCTGTTGCCGACCCTTTTGGTCGCGTACTGTCCTTTACCAGCAATAGCGCCGGTCAGGTGATGACGATTAGCGACAGCCTCGGCACTATCGCGAGTTACGTCTACGGCGGCAGCGGCCAGCTCGTATCGGTTACTTACGCCGACAACTCAGCGTTTCAGTTCGCCTACGATGGCGGCTTGCGCCTCACCACGGTGACTGATGCCCTGGGCAATATCGTTGAGTCGCATACCTATGATTCAGCCGGCCGCGCTGTTACTTCGGAAAAGCACGGAGGCGTGGAGCGTTATAGTCTCAATTACCTGAGCGCCACGGAAACCGACGTAACCGATGCGTTGGGCCGCCTTACGAAGTACACGATTGACGCCGGCAAAGGGCGGAACACAGTCACACGCATCGAAGGTGTTTGCGGTTGCGGCGGTGGTTCGCAGGTACAGGCCTGGACGTATGACAACGAGCTAAACGTGACTTCAACTACCGACGCGCTGAATCACGCGACCACGTACACCTACGATGCCAGCGGGAACCGGCTGACGAAAACTAACCCCACCGGCACCGTAACCAATACCTATAACGGGTTTGGTCAGCTATTAACGCGAACAGATCAGCTAAGCGGAGTAACAACCAATACGTACGATGGGTCTGGGAATCTGCTAACGACTAAAGACGCGCTCAACAACACCAACTCTTTTACCTACAACGCGCGCGGGCAAGTCTTGACGGCGACCGATGCTCGCGGAAAAGTAACCGCCTTTACTTACGACTCGACCGGCAATCTCACGCAGGTCAGAGACGCCAACAACATCACCACATTCTTGTTCTATGACGCGCGCTCTCGCTTGACGAAGGTTAGGGATGGGCTGAGCCGCTCAACTCTCTTTGCTTACGATCCCGCGGGCAGGCTTAGTAAAGTCACTCATCCTGATCTTTCGTTTATCACGTTCGCGTATGATCTGGCAGGCCGTCGCACCGCCGTCATCGATGAGCGCGGTAACTCCACAAACTACGCGTACGACAACGCCTATCGTCTTACTGGCGTGACCGACGCACTCAATCACTCGGTGGCGTACAGCTACGACGCCATGTCTAACTTGAAAAGCGTGACGGACCCCCTACTGCACGCGACTGACTACCAATACGATGCTTTTGACCGGCTAATCAAAATCACCTATCCGCCGGCGACCGCGGGAGCGACGCGCTTGTTTGAAACGTCGGCCTATGACGCGAATGGCAACGTGACGTCGCGCACCGACACCGCGGGACGTGTGAGCAGTCTCGCTTACGACAATGTGGATCGCGTCACCAGTTCAACGGATACAAGTAATAAGACAACCGCATTTGAATATGACGCGCTTTCCCGCACCACGGCCGTGATCGACGCGCTGGGACAGCGTTATCAGTTTGCTTACGATTTACTGGGGCGACAGACGGCCACGACACGCGCTGGTCTCTCGATGAGTTACACCTACGATGCAGTGGGCAATAACATTCAGCGCACGGACTTCAACGGGTCGATCACCAATTACACTTACGACAATCTCAATCGTTTGACTACGGTTGCGTATCCCGGCCGCAGCGTAAGTTACGCTTACGATCCTTTAAACAACTTGACGCGGGCCACCAACGAGAATGGCTCTGTCTACATCGGCTACGACAATCGCTATCGCGTCAGCAGTTTTTCTGATCCGTTCTATTACGGCATCAGCTACAATTACGACGCGGTTGGCAATCGCACGAAACTCAAGCTCAACGGCGCAACCTATGCGACTTACACGTATGACGCCGTTAACCGGTTAACAAACTTCGCAGACGGCGCGAACCTCAATTTCGCTTACAGCTACGACGCCGCCAACAGAATGACCCAACGCACCGCGCCCAATGGCGTTTCCTCAAATTACGCATACGATGACCTAAATCGTGTGACGGCGTTGAATCATGTTGCCGGAACCAACACGCTCATCGCCAACCAGTACAGCTATAACAACGCGAACAACATCTCGAGTTGGGCTAATGCGTCCGGCGTTCATGCCTATGGTTACGATCTCGTCGATCGCCTGACGGCGGTCGATAACAGCAGCCAACCAGCGGAAAGCTACACGTATGACGCCGTTGGCAATCGCACGGCTGCGCAAAGCGCCACGTACAACTATCAAACCTTCAACAAACTGTCCGGCAACGCGAGTGCAAGCTACAGCTACGACAACAACGGCAACTTGCTTTCAAAAACCGACAGCGCGGGCACCACCACTTTCGCTTGGACCGAAGAAAACCAGCTAAAGCAGGTGACACAACCGAACGGCATTACAGTTAACTACGCGTACGATGCGCTCGGCCGGCGTTTGCAGCGAACAAATAGCGCTGGCGCCAGCGAACGCTACGTTTACGACGGCCAGGATGTATTGCTCGATCTGAATGCGGATTGGTCGGTTGCCAACACCTACCTTCACGGACCCGGCATTGACGATCATTTGCGGCAGACCACCGGCGCCGGCAGTTCGTATTTTCTTACCGATCACCTGGGCTCGACCGCGGGTTTAACCGACGCCAATGGCAACGTTAGCGAGCAGCAGGTTTACGACTCCTTTGGACAAACTGCGGGCAGCACACGCACTCGTTACGGTTACACCGGTCGCGAACGCGATCCCGACAACGGCCTGCTCTATTACCGCGCGCGCTGGTACGACCCGCAGCTGGGCAGATTCATCTCCGAAGATCCGATTGGGTTAGCGGGAGGGATTAATCAGTTTGCTTATGTTGGCAATGATCCTCAGAACGGGACAGACCCTTCTGGTCTTTACGAAATCGATGTTCATTATTACTTGACATATTACCTGGCACTGAGCACCCGGTGTTTCTCAGATTCGGACGCTCGGCTGATAGCGGAAGGAGATTGGAGCACGGATGAGAATGACCAGACAAAACCCGGATATGGAAATAAGATTGTGGCGATAAACGGAACACCCACAGTGGTGCCGGACTTTCCACAGAGGTACAGAAACACTGCATTTCACGCGTTTGGTACGGCGGCCGAAAACGCCGTGCGGGCTCGCCAATTACGCGCGGAGGCCTCGAGTTATGGCGGGAGCCCGTTTTTATTCGGGCGTTATTTGCACTTTTTACAAGATTCCTTCAGCCACCGAAATTTTGCCGGACAAGATACGTATGGTCATTTAAAAGCGCTACACCGTGCTGATCACGCGAGCAGTGATCCCGCTAAATCTCTAGAAATGGCGCATGCAACGTTTGATGCGCTGAGAGCGTTTGGACGGCGCAATGGTTGCGGATGTGATGGTGGGCCAAGTTGGGATCTCATTCAAGCATTCATCAATATAGGGTTCGGCCCAAATGACATGCGAGGCTACGGAAATGAAACAGACGCGCACTTAAGAGCTCAAATCGGCCTTCTGGGAGTGCCATGGAGAAGTGCAACTGGGCGGTAAGGGCTCTACTACCAAAATGTCTAACTCAAAGGCTCCAATGAAGTTTCGATTAATCTTGCCCGCGATATTCCTAACGATGGCGGCTCTATTTGTAGGAGTTGCCCTGCTCGGAGCTGGTGGCCACCGGTCAAACCCCTTTAGCTTTGTGCTGTATCTGACCTATCCCATATGTTTTTTAACCGAGCTGTTGAAGTCCCTTGCAGGTGGTCCTGACCTGCTTTGGTTATTGCTATGTTTCCT
>JBKPNP010000639.1:0-3035 GCA_046732775.1 Acidobacteriota bacterium | reverse complement strand
CGCCAGGAACAAACAAGTCCCAGGGCACAGGCGAGCCATTGCTGCTGGCGGGGCCAAACTGAATCAAGAAATACGTATGACCGGGGATCAATATTCCGTGTGTGCTGGTAAACGCGATAGACGAATTAAAGGTCCCGGTTGCACTGGAGGCCAGGTAGATTTTCCAACCACTGAAATCAATTGGGTTGTTGGTTCTGTTAAAGAGTTCAAGATAGTTGTTCTGATAACTCGAGCCGGTGTTACCACCGTTTGAATAGATCTGACTGATAACGAGGTCGCCGCCGGCTGCTGTAGTTTGCACCGCTGTGGAACCCGCGCTCGAGACGTCTCGAGCGACAGGGGCTGAAGAGGAAACGATTGCGGTGACACTGCGCGAAGCTCCCTTGCCGTCATAGGTGGTGATCGTCACCTGCACGTCGCCATCAGACAGCGCCGCGTTCGAGGGTAACGGCGCGGCCTTGCTCGCAGATTTGATTAACCCGCCACCGATTAAGGCAGTTAAAAGAAACAGCGCGAAGATTCTGGTGGTCGTCAGCATGCGAGGCATTAGTTTTGTCCCTTCCGACTGGCAGCTCGAGTTGAAGTGGATCATGGGGCAAAGCGCTCGCGATACTCGGTCGCGTTAAGGAAAGCCTTCACCATTTCAGCATTCACAAAATTGCCGCCGAAGTCGTTTAACTTCCTCAGCCAATGATCGTAACCAGAGTGATCGGAATCCGGATTTTCATTTGGATTGCGTCTGAGATAGCCAAAATATTGCATCAACACAAACGCCCGGTTCTTTTCCGCGTTCACCAGGTCAGCATCTTCAACTACCGCGCGCAGCACCTGGGCCTGAGTTTTGATTCCGAAACTTAAATCCGCCACCAGCTGATCGCGTTCGCCTGCCGACAACGGAGTTCCCGCGTTGGCATTCAGCGTATCGACAAACTTTGCCGGCGTAAGTCCAGTCAACCCCGCGTAGCGAATGCGTTGCAGAAACTCGTCGATGAATTTCTGTTTATTGATTTCCAAAGCTTCGGCCCAGCCGGGTTGGCCTACCACGATCCCTTCGCCGATGCGACGCGAGTCTGCTAGAAACTCATTGAACTGAACGCTCGGCACCGGCAACGAATGTGGTCCGCCAACATCTGAAAATCCGGTCACGTCGCCGTTGGCCGCCTTATACAAACGGTAAACAAGAAATCCGGTTTCCTGGAATTCAATTGAAAGATAGAACGCTGCTGAAACGTTGATGCGTTTGATCTCGACGCAGCCGGGGTCGGCGCCACACTGCAGAATTTCGTTGCTCCAATGCGCCAGCCCCGGCGCATCCGGTTCGCGGTTCAGAAAATCGATGTAGTGTTGACGCACGAAGTAATCGGCTTCATCAATCTGATTCGCACCGACCGTTGCGTCGTTATCAAACAGCGTGATGGTGGCTTGCGTCGGCGAACCAAACGAGGCGCCGACGATGTTGCGCAGCTCAATATTAAATAGCTCGGTGCCATCCGGATAGGAATCATCGACGAGCGGAATGTTGATGACCTTTGTCGATTCTCCAGGGCCAAAGGTGATGAAACCAGCCGCGGTTTCATAGTCACAATGCGACGACGCGCGATTCGTGTTAAGCGTTTTGCACGGCGATCCGGACGAGTTGTCGAAAGTGTCATACTCCGCCATCGCGCTGCCTGAAAGCTCACCGGTACGCGTAACCGTAACCGTAATCTGTTTAGGATTGTCGCCCTCAGATCCCGAATAGCTCGGGCTGTTAAACTGAATGCTGTTCGCCGGCAGGGTCAAGGTGAACGCTGGTGAAATGTTGAAGAAGACATTGCCACGGCCCACCACCTTGATTCGCGGTGAGATGCCGCTGCTGGTTGGCGTCGCAACCGGAAGTGTCAATGTTTCAGAACCGTCGTTAGCAGTGTCGTCTGCCAGGACGTAGGGAAAACTCAATCCGCCATTGACCGACAGCAGAATCCTGACGCGGCTGCAATTGACTGGCGGCAGGTTCGTGTTCGCCACATTCCAGGTAATTGTTTGCGTGGAACCGATGGGCCAATTCGATGCCGCACTCGGCTGAGTGACAACGAAAGGTCCGCTATCAGCGCGAACGTTGACTTGCGTCGCCGCGGAAGCGATGCCGCCGCCAGTCGCGCGATTGTCGCGCGCGGTGACGCGGAAATTCATGGTGCGGGTAGTGACCGGCAGCGACTCACCGAAGGTTGGAGTGCCGCTCAAAATGTCGTTGAGTCGCGGGAACGTGCGCGACGGATTACCTGTGTGTGTGAATGAACGAAAGATTGGACGGCTACCATCGTCGGTACTTGGCGGCGCCGGACTGCCCAGATCAAATTCTTCCCAGGTGTAAGTCAGCTCGTCGCCGTTCGGATCACTGCCGATCGCGGTAAGTGTAAACGGAGTGCTTTGCGGAATCGTGTAGACCGGCCCGGCGTTGACTACCGGAGCAGCATTTCCGTTTGCCGTGATCGTTGGGCACATGCTGGCGCCGCCGACTCTCGTGTAGTCGAGAATCTGTTCGAGATTTGCGGTGTGAAAATAGATGTCAGAAGACATCAAGTCTTCAGCGCCGCAAGTGAAGCGGTAGCCCATGATGGTTGAGCCAGTGCCGGGCTCGTACGCGGTCGCAGCCGAACGCTGCGTTGAGCAGCTGCCGGTGGTCGCGTTGAACGTATGCGTAGCGCCAAACTGATGACCCAGCTCGTGCGCGAAGTTGTAAGCAGCCACGAGACTCGAAGGATTAACAGAGCGAGTGATGCTTGCACCTCTCGCCTTGAATCCTTCGCGACAAACACTGGCGATGCTTCCCTGGCCCTGAAACGAAAAGAAGCCGGGCGCTTCACTCCGTCCATCAAACACGTGCCCGACATCGTAGTTTGCCGGTCCGATCACGGCATCGAGCTTTGCCTGGTTCTGAGTTATTAAGGAAGTGGTGCTGTCGCTGGTGTAACCATCGGTATTGGTATCGGTGAAGATGATGGACGTTTCATTAGCAACCAGAACGAGTTTGACGCCGACCTCCCGTTGATAAA
>JBKPNP010000638.1:0-2045 GCA_046732775.1 Acidobacteriota bacterium | reverse complement strand
GGCTCTTCACTGACGCTCGCTTCCGGCAGGCGAATAAAGCTGAGGCCAAACAGCAGCAGTCCCCAGAAGAGGAACGCCAGGCCGGTGAAAAATCCCCCGGGCAGAATCTTCGCAATGCCACAAAGCAGGACGAGCAAGCCGATCACGGCGAGCCCAATTGCGATTGGTCGTATTTTGGTCGGACGCGGTCCTGCCGGCGCTAGCTCGGGCGCGCCCGGCGGCGGGGGTGGTTGAAACTGATTAGGATCGCTCATGTTTATCCTCCGGTTTTAAGAAAGAGGACGGGGAGACAACAGTCCGTCCCAAAAAGAAATGCTTCCGCGCAGATACGCAACGACTGACGAATTAGTTTCACGAGCACGACGAATTCCTTAGCGCGCGCCTTGCAAACGCAGCCGCTCAATTAGGCGAAGTCAGCGGCGTAATTTGCTTCATTTGAGGCGCTGCATTCTCCCATCCAGGCACACGAATACACGCCACGGAATGCCCCGGCGCCACTTCGCGCAACTCGGGATCGATCTGCGCACACTCGGCAATTGCGATTGGACAACGAGTGCGAAACCGACATCCCGATGGCGGATTGATCGGCGTCGGCACGTCGCCCTGCAACACTATTCGATCGCGTTTGTGCTTTGGATCGGGAACGGGAATCGCCGACAACAGCGCCTGTGTGTAGGGATGCAACGGGTTCGCGTAAAGATCAGCCGCGGTCGTCACTTCCACGATTCTTCCGAGATACATCACGGCCACACGAGACGAAATATGCTCGACCACGGCCAGTCCGTGCGAAATGAAAAGGTAAGCGAGACCAAATTCCTTTTGGAGATCCTGAAGCAAATTAACGACCTGCGCCTGCACCGAAACATCGAGCGCCGAGACCGGCTCGTCTGCGACAATCAGTTTTGGGTTGAGCGCGAGCGTGCGGGCCACGCCGATTCGTTGTCGCTGTCCTCCGGAGAACTCGTGGCTGTAACGTTTGCGGTAATCAGGATCAAGTCCAACTTTTTTCAACAGCTCGGCAACCCGATCACGTCGTTCTTGTCGATTACCAACTTTATGAATCACTAGCGGCTCCCCGACGATGTCGCCGACCCGCATGCGCGGGTTTAGTGACGCATACGGATCCTGAAAAACGATCTGCATCTCGCGGCGCAGTTCGCGCAACTCCGTCTTTCCCATTGCCAGAACGTCGCGACCTTCGAAGTCTATTTCGCCGGCGGTAGGTTCGATCAGGCGCAACAGGCAACGGCCCACCGTGGATTTGCCGCAACCCGACTCGCCCACGAGGCCCAGAGTTTCACCGCGAAAGATTTGAAACGAAACTCCATCGACAGCACGCACGACATCATCGCTGTTCTCGACAGCGAAATGCTTTACGAGACCGCGAACTTGAACTAGTTGACCGTTAGTTTCCATCTCAATCGGCAAAATGGGGAACGGGTAAAGGGGAAAGTTAGGTCCTTCCCATTTACCCCTTCCCCGTTAACCCTGTTATCTTCTGGTCTGCGGCCACCGCCGCAGCCAAATCAAACAACACGCAACGGACCTTCGCGCCGCTTTCCAAATCGTAAAGCGGAATTTCTTCTTCAGTGCAGCGCGGCATGCGATAGGGACAACGCGGCGCGAAATGGCAGCCAGGCGGCAGTTCGGTTGGACTGGGAACGGTCCCTTCGATCGTTTCCAACCGCTCCTGCTTCGCCACCGTCGCGCTCGTAAGTTTTGGCACTGACCGCAACAAACCTTCGGTGTAGGGATGCTTGGGACGCGCAAACAATTCGCCTACCGGAGACTCTTCCACGATTCGACCCGTGTACATGACCGCAACGCGATCTGCCACTTCCGCTACGACACCAAGGTCGTGCGTAATCAACAGGACTGCCAGCTCGCGATTCTTTCGTAGTTCATTCAGCAGTTCGAGTATCTGAGCCTGGATAGTCACGTCGAGAGCGGTGGTTGGCTCGTCAGCAATCAGCAGTTTTGGATCGCAGGCCAGCGCCATTGCGATCATCACGCGTTGACGCATGCCGCCGGAAAGCTGGTGCGGA
>JBKPNP010000637.1:0-1614 GCA_046732775.1 Acidobacteriota bacterium | reverse complement strand
CTTCCGCGACTTGCGTTCCTTCCGCGTGCGTCTCGGCTCCGGCGCAAGCGCCGCCGGGGCTGTGGGCTTTGCCAGCGCGGGAACAGACGTTTCCGGCGCCTTCGCAGGTGACGGGGTGATTGTTTTGGGCGCCGTTAATTCCGGCAGAGGGTGGATTGAAAGAATTCCAGCATCAGTCGTTAACGACGGCGACGGTGACGAGCTCTCGATTGGTTCAGTGCGGCTGGCGGAATCGCGTGTAACCACTGGCACCGGCTCACGTTGAGTGTCACGAACGCGGCTGTTTAATTCCTGCGGTTGCGTCCAACCAGACAGATCCTGCGTCACCCAACTAAAGAAAATCGGATTGCGCAAGGTCACCGCGTGGCTGTCGGAACCGGCGAGCGGAACTGGCGTGGGCGTGGGCGTAGGGAAGGGATCGTCGTCGGTTATTATTTCTCCAATCACACGCTTGCCGGGCGTGGTGCCGGCAATCAGGTAATACACGCGTGTATCGGTGGTCGCCGTGTCGAGCCCCTGCCCATAGAATTCGATGTAGTCAGCGCTGCCAAACGTTCCACTCGACTGGCTAGTACTGATCGCCACTTCATTCGCGGCCACGAACAACCTCAGGTTGCGAATGTCAACGCTGGGATTGAACCCGGCCGCTACCATCTGCGGTTGAGTTACGCGATACCAGCCGTCTTTCTTGATCCCGATTTTTAGCGCGGACTGTCCCGCAATAGCCCACTGCTCCTGCAGCGTCCCACTTGGCGCGGCCGGTTGCTGCGCTTCCGCTGCCGGATAATTTTTACTAAACAGATCGGCGGCCGCCGTTGAGCTGCTCTCTAACGCAGCCGTAGTTTGCTGAAACTCAGAATTAGTTTTGCTGCGGGTCGCAGTGATTGATTCTGAAATCGCAGTGGCGCCGTCGACATTGACCGCTTCGATGAAATACATCGCATCGACCGAGCCATTCCGATCCAGCCACGAGTAAGAATAACCGGCGCGCAGCAAGGCCGCCGTGCCGGGTGCGAACATCGCACCGGGAATAATCTCGCGGTTGGCGCGGGTGCGCTCGCCATTCCTGACGCGATAGACGTTGAAGCCGAGATTGTCCGGAGTGGAGTTTGTGCGCCAGCGCAGCAGGACGCCTCCGGCAGTTAGCGTCGCGGTTAATCCGCTCACCTGAATAGTTGAGCTCGCAGAATCTGCGTCGCGAGCGATCGCAGTTTTCGCTGAGGCCGAAAACGCGAAGATCTGCCCGCAGAGAAGCAGGGCGATACATACGGATAAGGCCGTCAGGCGTCGAGCTGAGCCCAAACGTGGGGAACTACATTTCATTGCGCTGATTTTTAAAGAGAGACGATTAGACGTAAATACGAGTCGTGTTTAGTTCGTAACCGGCGCCGGGGTGACGTGCGCTTTTATAACATAGTTTTGCCGCGCAACGTGAGCGCAGCGAACGCTTTATGTCCGAAGAACTTTAGTCTGGCGCTCTATATATGTACGAACTACGACAAGCTCCAGGCTTGTCGGACATGTCACCTTAAAAACAACCCGGCCCCGAGGGATTCGATTACTCGATTCCCGCAGGGCCGAGTCGCTTGTTCCGACGGGAACAAAGCGAGCTTT
>JBKPNP010000636.1:0-6329 GCA_046732775.1 Acidobacteriota bacterium | reverse complement strand
CGACCGTAAGCCGCCACCCTCCTCTCCCATGTTTTCCTGCAAATCGATCAGTTCAACATAAGTTTGAGCGGCTTCCTCATTACGGTTTTGACCACGATAGAACTCCGCCAGGTCCTTGAGACCTTCCAGCGTTTTAGCGCCTGGTTTGTATTCCGCGGTCTTGTAAGCGTCGACGACGAGCTTAAGATTCTCTTCCGCTTCCTTATACTTGCCTGTGTCCAGGTAGAGTTTGGCAAGATTTTTATAACCGGCCACGGCCGCAAGCGGATCTCCATGACCGAGGTCTTTCAGGTAACCGAGTGCCTTGTTGTAGTAATCCTCAGCCTTCTTGAATTGCTCTTCGGGAGTAAGTTTCAAGCGAGTAGGTGGCAGCTGCGTTTGGGAAGCATCCGAGCGCATCACCGCGTTGTCGTGATAAGCGTGCGCCAGGCCGTGATAAGTCTCGAACAGGATCGGCCGCTTCCCGACATTAGCGCCCTCCAGAACCCGCCGGGCGTTTTCATAAGTTTCAATGGACGACTCGTTATCTCCCGAGGCGTGATAAGTATCGGCCAGGTGAGAAAGCGTCCAACCGTAATCATTCACAAACTGCTGAGACTGTTCTTTCGTATACCTGAGATCGTAGGAGTCCGGTGAACCGGGCTGGAGCTTCTCCAGCTTTTCTTTGAGTTCCTGAAAAGCTGCTTTTGCGTCGGTCACTTCGCCGCGGCGAGACGATTCCAGTCCGGAACGAATTAACTCGCCGCGCTCAAGCGCCTTCGTAACCTGCTGCGCGTTGATTTCGGCACTTGCCTGAGCCTTCGCGGCTGCGTCGGCGGCGGCGAGTGCATCCTGAGCGTGTCGTTTAGCGTTGGCGGCTTCCTCATTGGCGCGTTTAGCTTCTATCTTGGCATGCTCTTCTTCAACGACGGCTTTTTTCAAAGCCTCTTCGCGTTCTTCAGTCGCTTGTTGCCTTTTCAGCTCCGCTTCCGCTCGCGCCATGTCGGACTGAAACCTGGCATTTTCTGCTTGTTGTTTCTGCAGCAGCGTTTCAGCTATCTCCTGACGTTGCCGATCGGCGTTTCGTTTCGCAGCTACTGCGTAACCGGCTGTGACGATCGCGAGCACAAACATCACCGCCATGCCGGTTACTAACCAACGCAACCGGCGCGCGGCCCGACGTTGTTGTTCCGCATAGCGTTGCGCCTGCTCCAGCTCGCGACGTTCGCGCGCGAGCTGTTCCTGTTGTTCCTTTTCCTCGAGAGCGATTTGCTCGTCGCGATGCTCCCGGCTCGCAACGAGGAAGCGAATCGCGGTCTCAAACTCCGGATTGTAACGATAGGCCCAGACGCGGTTCGGATTCTGCTGTGCGCGCCAATCAAGCCCGATTTGCAGGAATGGGCCAGACAGCAGACCCTCCTCACCTTGCGCATAAAGAATCGCGGCCTCGGCCAGGCGCCGGTAGATGCGCGCCGACTGCGCCTCTTCGTTGACCCACGTTTTCAATCTGTCCCAGTTTCGGATCAGGCTCTCGTGGGAAATATCGATGATGGTCTCGGGCGTTAACGGAGTGCCCGCGGCCGGCATCAGGAAGGAACGATCTTCGTGGCGAAACGTTTCGATGACTAACACCGTCTCGGCTTCCGAAGCCCCGGCAATGGTGCACAACTGGTGCAGCGGTAAGGGCCGGCGCGTTTCCCGATTGCCGGCGCCTTGCTCGGTAAGTGCCTTGAAGATTTTTTCCGCAATGCCACGGCTGCGGTCATCAGGCAGCTCAAAGAAAGCCTCGTCCGCGTGACGAGAAAGCGCCTCGGTCATCGTGCCCACGGCTTCGTAATGTTCGAGACCGATACCCTCACCGTTGCGCCGGTGATGCGCCCAATAATCCCAGGTGCGCATGAGTGCGTGCTGCAGAATTGGCAGCTGATCCGGATTGTCGCCGACGTCGTTCATCAAACGATTAACCAGCGGTTCAGTGATCTTTCCGCGCGTCACGCCCACCGGACCCGAAATCGCAAAGCGCCGCTCATCGCGAGTCATGCGTGGGATTAAATACTGACCGTCGTTGATCGCTTCCGGTAGTCCCTGAAACTGCGCGCAGTCGCCGAGGAAGTCTGAGCGCATCGTCGGCACCACGTAAATTTGCAGTTCGCGCTGCTGCGCAGCTTCGAGCAAGAGCTTGACGAAACACGACGCATCGTCGCTGGTGCTCGACTGCGCCCGCGCGGCGCGGAAACGAAACAACTCTTCGAATTGATCGACGACCACCAGCAGCTTTTCGTGTTCACCAAGTCGCGCGCGTTTGGCCGCCTCTACCAGACCGAGCGAACCACGCCGTAACGTTGCCTCAATTACCGCCTGAGCTTCGGCGGCGGACAGATTTCCACCAGCGTCCAGCAACACGTCTTTGTCAGCGAGTGCGGCTGCGAGATTTCCGATCGGATCGTTACCGGGTCGCATGATCGAAATGCGCCAACCGGAGCCGGCGCCCGCCATCAGACCGCCGCGCAACGCCGGCAACAATCCGGCGCGCACCAGCGACGACTTGCCGCTCCCGGACGTGCCGACGATCGCGAGAAAATGTGTGCGCTCCAGGCGCTTGATGAGTTCATCTGATTGTCCTTCGCGGCCAAAGAACAGGCGATATTCGTCTGTCTCAAACGGTCGCAGCCCGGGAAACGGGTTCTTGATTTTCCGTGAGTCAGCGGTGGTCGACATTACCGGCCTCCTTCCGCGGCCTGCACGGCGGTTACAAAATCGCGCAGGTCGTTAGGATCGAATGAGCTGAAGTTGCGAATGACGTAGGGCACCAGATGGGTGAGAAAATCTTCTTTCTGTTCCGAGGGGGGCGCGCCGACATAAACCGCGTTGGCTAACCAGTCGTCTTCGCGGCCGTAACCGTAAGCTTTTTCCAGGTCTTCAAGGTTCTTCCTTACCCACGGTTCATCGCCGCTGCCGAAATAAACGAGCGCCGCGTCACACTCCTTCAGATTCTTGCGGTGGTAATCCATGAGCGTGTCGCTGCCGCTTTGATCGAGCCAGGTGATGACTTCAAGGTTTTGCTTGAACAAGTATTCCTTGATCGGACGAATGAAAGAGCGGTCGCGATTTTCACATATCAAATACACCTGTTTGAGCTTTGCACGCTCGCTGGGCCGACTAGCGGCCTTAACGGATGGACTTAACTTTTCGACGATGCGCGTTTTTAAATCCTCCACGCTCGTTTGCAACAGCTCGGCGCCCGCGGTAACTGCGACTTGAAGTTCCGATACATAACTCTTTTGGCGCGCGTCAGCGATGGGCGCTTCCTCGGTCATCAAGGCCGGCGGCATCCACAGCAAACGTAAGAACCCTGGCTTCGCAGTGCTTTGCTCCGCAGCCAATTCTTCCTGAATCCTAACCACTGAACGCGCATCGTCTTCCGGCGTTGAACCGTAGCGCGTGCCTACCATGTGGACTGACAAGACGCAGCGCGCGATGGCCCCGCGTATCGCGTGCTCCGTTTGGTTCACCTCTTCGAGTGGCAGCTTACGTTCCGGCAAGACGCCATACCCGCGTTGCCGTAACTCATCGGCAACTAACTCGCGTTCCTCCGCGAGATCGGAGGTGGTCTCGGCAAGGTAAACAAACTTCTGGGCAGCGTTGCCGTTCGTTGCAGTGGTTGGTGACGGGTCCGCTGGCGCCTGAGTCTCGGCCTGTGCTGATCCAATCGGTGCCGTCGGTTTTTCCGAATGCTTCAACTCGATCAAAGTCCTCGTGATATCCGCCACCAGCCGGTTAAGCATGCGCCAATAGTTTCTGTCGTTCGCATCAGAGCCAAATTCGATCAGCAACTTGTTTTCCGCGTCCAGCGCGTAAAACTGGTAGCCGATCAAATCTCTTATTTGCGCCGGCTCGAGGTTTCTTAAGTGATTCGGCAGTGGTGTTTTGACAACTTTGAAGACGCGAGAACGGAACGCAGGTACGCCGGCAAATGCTGACGGGTCAACTTCATGAAAGGCCTTGAGCTCACGATTGCACCAATCGGACTGAACGTAGCGTGGAGTGATTATCGGAACCAGTAAAAGCGATCTCGTGATGCCTTCGCTGATCGCGCCGCTAAGTTGATCGTTACCCTGCAGGTTATGGCCATCGCGCCAGATGTTTGGCTCATAGCCAAGCGCCTGACCTACCAGCACCGCCAGTCGCTCGTGCAGCAGATCCACCCAACCCTTGTCGAACCCAAATGGATTGACGTCGTCGAGATGCCCATAACTGATAAAGATATCGTGAGTGAAAGCCATCGAATGCGTGTCCCTCCGGCTTGCGAATGCTAATGCCCGTTCACGAGTGTAGAGAGCCTCGTGACAACGCCGTCGGCGCGACCTGGTAAGACTTTAAATTAACTTAACAGGCGAGGAGACGGGCGTGTAAGCGGTGTATACCTTGCGGCCTGCGTCGCTGTCAATCGTAAGGCTCAAGATGCAGCTAATTGTTCCGCTGCGTCCGCGTTCGGTTTTGCGGAATGCGTCTTGACGAGTGTCAACAGCAGCAATGCGGCTGACGCGCCAAGCACTGCGCTCACCAGAAAAGCCGTCTGCGGCCCGCGCCAATCCCACAAGAAACCCATCAATAACGACGCCGGTAAAACCGTGATACCAAAGGCGAGATTGTAAAGACCGTAAGCCGTACCGCGTTGTCCGGGTTTCACAAGATCGGCGACGAGGGCCTTCTCCGCGCCTTCGGACAAACCAAAGTAGATGCCGTAAATCATGAATAGGATCCACGCGGAAACTTCACTGGAAACAAAAGCGAACCCGGCATAAACGGCGGCGTAGAGAATCCAACCCGATATTATTAGCCGCCTACGTCCCAAACGGTCTGACAGATCGCCACCAAAAATAGAACTCAACACTTTCACGATGTGAAACGCCGCCCAGAGCAGCAGCGTATGCGACGGAGACACTCCGGTTGTTTGCGCGCGCAGTATCAGAAAAAAGTCGGACGAATTAGACAACGTGAACAACGCGAGGATTAGAAGAAACCGTTTGAAGTTGCCGTCAAAGCCTTTGAGCGAAAACCGTAGTGTCTCCGAGCCGCCTGCTGAGAAACCTGAAGGATGAGTCTCACGAACGAAGAAGGCGGCCACTAACACCGCGGCCACCGCTGGAATCGAAGCGACGAGAAAGATTTTGGTAAAGTCGTGCGCGGTTAACGGTATCTCGTCAGCGGCGAAATAAAACAAGACGAGATAACCAATCATCGGCCCGATGACTGCGCCGGTGTGATCCAGGGCCCGGTGGAAGCCAAAAGCGATACCGCGCTCTTCCACGCGCACCGTGTCGGCAATCATCGCGTCACGTGGTGAACTGCGAATGCCTTTGCCGACGCGATCGGAGACCCGTAGCGCCAGCACCTGCATCCAGCTGCCCGCAAAAGCAAGCAGAGGTCTGGTGAATCCCGAGAGCACGTACCCAAACACCACGAACTCCTTGCGCTTACCGCGCCGATCGCTGAGGTGTCCGGCGAAGAGTTTGAGCAAACTCGATATTGACTCGGCGGCGCCCTCAATCAGACCGACGATACCGGGCGAGGCACCTAAAGTCAGTGAAAGAAACACCGGCAGTAAGGGATAAATGATTTCGCTCGAGGCATCGTTGAGCAGGCTTACGAGACTGATGGCGAACACGTTGCGCGGCAAACGTCGATAGCGCCCCCACAAACCTGAAACGCCACGCCGATCGCGGAATGCCGGCTCGAGCGGATCGGCCAGGTCATCAATATCCGTTTTCCCCATGATCGGTGCAGGTTAACGATTGGCGGAGCGGCGATTGGGAGAAGCCGCCGGGCGGGCGGGATTAGGTTTGTCCGCGAGGTAGTTAGTCCACCACCAGAAACCAGCAACACCAAGCAGCGCCAGGAGAATGATGCCGACCATCACCAGCCGTACGGCCCAACGAATCGCCATCTTCAAAACTACGAAACCGACAGCCAACAGGATGGCGCTCGCGATGATGGTGATGGTGGTGGAATTCATTGTTCGCTGGAATTAAAGAGCTTTGTGCTTTGAGCTTTGTGCTTTGAGCTTTGTGCTTTGAGCTTTGAGCTTTGAGCTTTGAGCTTTGGTCTTAGAACTTTGGCCTTTGGTCTTGGTCTTTGCCTGCTGACTACTGACTACTGACTACTGACTGCTCACTGCTCACTACTTACTGTACCTGGCGCGCACAACCGTCTTGATGTTTCCGCGCACGTGAAAGTCGCCTTCGATCTCCACCGCCAGCGGATCGCAGGCTGCTACAAAATCCTCGAGAATGATATTGATGACGTGCTCGTGAAAAATCTTCACTTCGCGAAACGAGTTGATATACAAC
>JBKPNP010000635.1:0-4902 GCA_046732775.1 Acidobacteriota bacterium | reverse complement strand
CTGCCCGCCAACGCTTGTGTGCGGGTCTGCGTTGACTGAATTAATCATCGGCGAAACGGTAGCCACAGCGCTGAGTGTGACCAGAAAAAATCTCGTAGAGGCGGTCGGAGGATTGCCGGCGAGAAAACAACACGCGGCAGCACTGGCGATTGAGACTTTACATTCGGCGTTAGAGATGAAAAGCGGGGGCAGGCCGCCTTCCTGACTGTGAGGTTATCAAAGCCACCTGTGATATCAAAGATTGAAGCCTTTTAATCGACGAATCGATGACTCAAGCCAATTAAGCTCAGGGTCAGGAAGGGGCTTGCCCCCGCAATCTTCAATCAGGGATTAGGAACGCGCGGCCTGGTAGCCTGCGGCAATGGAAGTTGACGCTGGTGGTATTCCGGTCCGCAGTACTTTCTCGGCTCGGTTCCAAGCGCGAACGTGCGCGTGCGGATCACCGGACACGTCTCCACCGCAATCAACCCAGTCGTCGGATCGATATCCAAAGTAATCGTTCCTTCGAGACGACCGCTGCCATCGGTACGGAGTTCCGAACGCGGTGGCTTAGCTCTCGGCGATGGATTCGGCAGCGGTTCGATCACAAGCGGCGGCGGCAATTGCTCCATCGGGCTCGGCGAAAATTCTGCTTCCGGAGAGCCTTCGGTGTCGGGAATGAAGTCTGAATTAACTTGCGGCCCGGTGCCGTTGATAAACAACTCGGTTCGTTTGTTCGGGTCGTCCGGCGAGGCGGGGCCGCCGGTCTTTGGATTGATTGCGATCTCTTCGACGCCCGCGGGCTTTTGCCAGTCGCCTTGCCAGTCAGGATGTTCCGACAGTGCCACTTCCATGAAGTCCGTCCAGATGGGCAAAGCTGAATCTGCTCCCGTCAAACCGAGTTGCGAGCCATCGTCAAATCCCACCCAAACGACACAGACCAGGTCAGGCGTGTAGCCGGCAAACCACCCGTCGCGTGACGTGCCGGTCTTTCCGGCCACGTTTGCTTTGAGGCCACGCGCCCTGACTTTGGCAGCGGTGCCGCGGTTAACGACGTCTCTCATGAATGATGTCATGACGTAAGCGACGTCCGGCTTAAGCATTTCAGTTTTCTGCGGCGTGGGCGCGACGACCGTCACTCCGCTTCCGGTCGTAATTCGGTTAATCGCAATCGGGGTGGTCCGCGTTCCCAGGGTCGCGAATCCCGTGTAGGCCGAGGCCACCTGCAAGGGCGTGGCTTCGCTCGTGCCCAACGCCATCGCCGGATACGAGCGCGCCGGCTTCGGAAGTCCGGCCTTGGCGGCAAGATTCATTACGCGGCCGATTGTTACTTCCATGGCGACGTCAACCGTTATTACATTCAAACTATGAACCAGCGCGTCGCGTAAGGTCGTGGGCTCGTGACTATAGCTGTCGCCGAAGTTTCCTGGTGAGTATTCCTGGTTGTCGTAAGTGAAAGTTTTCGGCTCATCGATGTAAGTGGTTGCCGGCGTGATCAAGCGAGGCACGGGATCGTAAGCGGTGTTAAGCGCAGTCGCGTAAACGAAAGGCTTGAACACTGAACCTGGCTGGCGCATCGCGTCTGACACGCGATTGAGCTGACTCTTGGCGTAATCGCGGCCGCCCACCATCGCGACGATCTCGCCCGTCTTCGCATTCATCGCCACCAGCGCGGCCTGCAAAGTTCCCGGCGCAAACCGTTTCGCTTCTACTTTATCGAGGGCAGCCAGTTGCTTCGAAACCGCAGCGTACGCCGCCCGCTGCAGATCCAGATCGATGGTGGTGTAAATGCGGAGGTGTTCTGCCGCGCCCTGTCCCGCGATGATGTCTCCCAACTGGCTTTGAACATAATCTGAAAAGTATGGCGCGTCTGAAATATCGATGCGGCCCTTTGTCGCCGACACCTGCAGCGGCGTTTGTTTAGCCTGACTCGCCTCTTCTGCTGAAATCGCGCCGGTCTCGGCCATGTTGTCGAGCACCTGATTGCGACGCGCGGTCGCGGTATCGACATCGCGATAAGGGTTGTAACGATTTGGGCTGCGGATGATGCCGGCCAGAAATGCCGACTCGGGCAAAGTGAGATTGGTGACGTCTTTATTAAAGTAGGCCTCGGCCGCTTCACCAAACCCGTTGATTGAGAAGCCCGACTGCTGGCCCAGGTAAACCTGATTGCAGTAGAGCGCGAATATCTGTTGCTTCGAAAGCCGCGTCTCAATGATGACCGACATGTACGCTTCGGAAACTTTGCGCTTGAGCGTCTTCTCCGGGGAGAGCAGCAGATTTTTGACTAACTGCTGCGTGATGCTGGAACCACCCTGCCGCGCGATCGGTGAATTCGGATCTGAATCGTAACGTCGCACCAGCGCGCGCAGGATGCCGCGGACGTTCACGCCGTAGTGCTCAAAGAACGCTCGATCCTCGGTGACCGTTATGGCTTTCACCAGGTGATCCGGCAGATCGTTGAAACCTACCACCTTGCGTTTCGCGCGTTCACGCCCGGTCACCGAGCTGATCAATTCGGGCTCGAGGTAAGCCTTATCGAGGCGCGCGTTGGTTTCGAGTTCGGTGAGCGCGCTGATCGTTTTGCCGGTTCGGGCAAACTGTACGCGGACATTCTGAAACTGCCTGACGCCGTCGACAGTAATATTTTCGCTGGGCTCAACATCAACGACGTTATCCGCAACTGAATACCTTCCCCGCGCTTTGTCAGCTTGTTGCGACTTCTCGACGTAGCCGGCGTGTTTGAGGTATTCGACCAGCTTGTCAGGAGTCAGCGCCTGGCCCACACGCATCTGTTTAGGCGCCGCGTAAATTCCGGCGGAGCGGGTGAAGACTTCACCCTCCAACAGGTTGTCGATGCGACGCGAAAACACGGTCCAGTAATAAACGAGGCAGGCGACAATGACGACTGAGAGGATGACAACTGGAATGACGACCAACGGGCTAAACAGTCGACGCAAAACACGACGTTTGAAGCTGACGTCAGGTTCACGATACGCAACGACCTGCGACCTGGATCTGGCAATTCTGGTGGGCCGATTGCCGGTTGGGGGTATTCCTTCAGGTGGGTATCTCGATGGCATAAGACAGGCGATAGACCTTCAAGGTCCGTAGCTGCGCGTCTGGGGTCAGTCGTCCATCCTCGTGACGGAATGCTAACCCCTTGAAGGCACACTGTCTACCTAATTGCTCCGACTGGAGCGCAACCGTCCGGTTGCGTGCTAACGTTACACGCAAGCGAGACACTTGCGCTCCAGTCCGTTTGCGCTCCAGTGCCAGTCCCGATTGACAGCATCTTTTTCTTTCGCTAACGTCCAGCGCCAACTGCCAGGGCTTTAATACGAATCCTATTGTATGAGTTCAACGCTCACGACGAGACGCCACTTCTCCCGTAGTTACCGCCCCATCTTTTTTGCGGTAACGGCGGTGATCGTCGTGATGGCCATCGGCGCCATCGGCTTTCACTTGATCGAGGGTTGGTCCCTGCTCGCCAGTCTTTATGTAGCAGCGCAAACCGTGACCACAGTTGGCTACGGCGACCTGACGCCGGCGACGGCGAATGGGCGCATATTCGCTACCGGGTTCATGCTGGCAGGCGTCGGCGTAGTTCTCTATGCGCTCACCACCGTAGTTCACGCTATAGTTCAGTCGGAGCTTGTGGCAAATGCGGGACACCGTTTGCTGGCGAGGAAAGTGAGTAACTTGGAAAATCATTTCATTGTTTGCGGCGCCGGCCGCGTAGGTTCACATCTCGTTCGCGGCCTACTCGCGCGTTCTGAAAGTTTTGTGGTGATCGAAAGAGACGCGCAACGGGTGGCGGAACTCAGTGCGCTGGGTGTGCTCGTTTTGGATCGCGATGCCACGCTGGAAGAGAGTCTGCGTGCGGCTGGACTCGAACGAGCGCGCGGGCTGGCCGCCTGTTTACCTGAGGACGCGGACAATGTTTACGTCGTCTTGACCGCACGGGATATAAATCCGCGAATTCACATCGTGGCGCGGGCGGTGGAGGAACAAGCCGAGGCCAAGCTGATTCGCGCTGGAGCGAATCGTGTGGTGGCGCCAACCATCATCGGCGGTCATCGTCTGGCCATGGCCCTGACGAAGCCAGCCGTGGACGACTTCCTCGGTTCGATCACGGCAAACAAACTGGAGTTAGCTTTTGAACAACTCGAGGTGGCCGCAGATTCCGTGCTTGCCGGACAGAAACTCAGCGAAACTTCGATTCGGTCTGAACTCGACATCGTCGTGGTCAGTATTCGCCGCTCCGGTGGTGAAATTCTTTTCAACCCGGGCGGCGATTCGATTATTCAGCCCGGCGACCTGCTCATCGCGATCGGACGCGCCGAGTCACTTATGAAATTAGCGACGTTGGCAAGAGCTTAAATGTCCGACAAGCTTTAGCTTGTCGAAACGCGACAAACTAAAGTTCGTCGGACAAACATTTATATGAAGATTTTGGTAACGGGCGGGAGCGGCTATCTCGGCACGCACGTCCGAAAATTTTTTGCGGCCGACGACTTTTCGCGCCGTTCGGCACGTGACGTAATGAGTAGTTACGATGCGGCACTGGCGGCGGACTACAACGTCGTCATCCACCTGGCGGCGTTTCTCAGTAAAGATCTAAATGAGGCCGACCGTTCGTTTCGGACGAATGCAGAAGGCGCGGCAAATATCGTCAAGCACATGCAGGCCGGTTCGGTGTTTATCTACGCGTCAACAAAAGACGTTTACGCCTCAAACGCTGACTCCTACGTGGAAGTGCCGGAGTCTTGCCCTGTGGATTACGAGGGCCAGAGTCCGCTCGAGTGGTCGAAATTCATCGGCGAACGCTATGTCGAATATTGGGCGCGACAGAGAGGCGTGCGCACGTGCATCTTTCGTATGTCGAATGTTTATACCCGGCCTTCAAAGGACAATCCGTCC
>JBKPNP010000634.1:0-9331 GCA_046732775.1 Acidobacteriota bacterium | reverse complement strand
CGGCTCCATGAGTGGGTGTCCGCTGTCCATGGCACAGGTGCGCAACCTATCAAACCGATTATTGGTCGACAGTTCGTAATCGTACTTATGCAAAAAACTGAAAGTCGTCCTAGTCTTATGTAACGCAAACTGTTAGTTTGCGATTTGTTTTCGCTAGTTCATAGCCCTTATACACAAATGCCGCCCGACACCAAAACCTTCTCGACGCATTGGAGCCACCTTCTTCTGAGCGCAGTTCTCTTGCTCGGCCCATTCTTGTCGTCCACAGCGCAGCCGCAACGCGGCAACCCTGAACGCGCCGCCGCCGTTCGCACGGAGTTTCTGCACGCCTGGAACAGCTACAAGAAATACGCCTGGGGCCACGACGATCTCAAACCCCTGAGCAAGAGCTATCGTGATTGGTATGCCGAACCGCTGCTGATGACGCCGGTCGACGCGCTCGACACCATGATCCTGATGGGGTTTAAAGAGGAAGCGGCCACCACGCGCGAATATATCGCCACACACCTTTCGTTTGATAAAGACATTTCTGTTCAGAACTTCGAAGTTACCATTCGCCTGCTTGGTGGCTTGCTGTCCAGTTATCAAATGACGGGCGACAAACGTCTGCTGGCGCTGGCGGAAGATCTGGGCAACCGTTTGCTGCCTGCCTTCGCGTCACCGACGGGCATGCCCTATCGGTTCGTTAATCTCAAGTCCGGGCAGGTTCGTGACCCGGAGAGCAATCCTGCGGAGACGGGCACACTGCTGATCGAGTTTGGCACGCTCAGCAAACTCACCGGCAAGCCAGTCTTTTATGAGAAGGCGAAACGCGCGTTAGTTGAAACCTACAAACGCCGCTCGCCGATAGGTCTGGTCGGCGAAAAGATCAATGTTGAGACGGGCAAGTGGGTCAACAGCGACAGCCACATCAGCGGAGCCATCGACAGTTACTACGAATATCTTTTGAAGTGCTGGCTGCTGTTTGACGATCCGGATTGCAAACGGATGTGGCTTGAAAGCATCGCGGCCATCAATCGCTACCTGCAGGACGACGTCGATCGCGGACCAAATGCGCGGGTTAACGATGAGCTCTGGTACGGCCACGCTGACATGAATACCGGCAAGCGAACGGGCACCACTTATGGCGCGCTTGATGCTTTCTTCCCGGCCGTGCTCGCGATGTCGGGCGACCTCGAGCGGGCGCGCCGGGTGCAGGAGTCGTCGTTCAGGATGTGGCGCCTTCACGGCATCGAACCGGAAGAAATCAATTACCAGACGATGCAGGTTACTTACGCGGGTTACCCGCTGCGTCCGGAGATCGTCGAGTCAACCTATTATCTTCATCACTATGCGAGCACTCGCCGGCGCGGAAACCTGGACGCGGCGTTCTACCTCAAGATGGGTGAACAGTTGTTTGACGATTTCGTAAAGCACTGCCGCACCGAAACCGGCTACGCGGCGCTGAAGACCGTGGTGACCAAAGAGAAAGCAGACGCGATGCAGAGTTTTGTTTTTGCCGAGACGTTCAAGTACTTCTATCTTCTGTTTGCCCCGACCTCTGCGTTGGATTTCGATAAAGTGATCTTCAATACTGAAGCTCATCCCATTCGCCGTAGCTGGCGCCGGTAAAAAAGCAATGCCCATACGTCGCCGACAAACGCTTGCTGCGGTGCTCGCCATTTTCGTTGCTGCCGGATCGTCGCAGTCCCGGCAAGTTGGGCAACCAGCGGCTAAGAAATTCACTGACACAGAATTGATCGCGGCGGCTCGCGAGATCATCGCCGCCGCACGTTATTGTTCACTTATTACCCTCGATGCGTCCCGACGGCCGCAGGCGCGTACTCTCGACCCATTCCCACCCGACGAGCAGATGACGATCTGGCTCGGCACCAATCTGCGCAGTAGTAAGGTGAGAGAGATACGCCGGAACCCGCGCGTGGTGCTCTACTACTTCGATCGCGACGCGCAAGCGTATGTTTCACTGTCGGGCCGGGCACGGATCGTCAACGAACCGAAGCTAAAGTTGAAATGGTGGAAGGATGAGTGGCGCGACTTCTATCCGGAACGCGCGAGGGATTACGTCTTGATACAGGTTAAGCCCGAGCGCATGGAAATCGTCAGCGTTAAGCGAGGCATCATCGGCGAGGATAAGAGTTGGACGCCGCCGACGGTAATCTTTAGATAGAACCACCTTGGGAATGTTTTCCGCCTCCATGGCAAGAGGCAATGGCGCGAACCGCGGCGACAGGTCACCGCACCCCAAAAGGTTGTCACTTGCCCGCTCCAATTCAAAGCCACTAGACTCCGCTCATGAACCGAACGGCTGACGCCCTTACCTCGCTGCAGCAACACTTCGGGTTCGCTGCATTTCGCGAAGGTCAGCGCGAGGTAATCGACGCGATCCTTGAAGGCAAGGATGCGGTCGTCGTAATGCCAACCGGCAGCGGCAAGTCGCTTTGCTATCAACTGCCGGCCATGATGCTCGACGGCGCGACCATAGTTGTCTCACCACTCATTGCCTTGATGAAGGACCAGGTCGACGCGCTGCTCACGCGTGGCTTGCCCGCAACTTTCGTTAACAGCTCGCTTGATGATCGCGAACAGCTCAACCGCATTGACGGTGTGCGCCGCGGCCAATACAAACTGATTTACGTGGCGCCCGAACGTTTTCGCAGTAGTCGCTTCCTGAGCGCACTCGAGTCGATCAACGTCGCCCTCTTTGCAGTTGACGAAGCTCATTGCGTCTCGACCTGGGGCCACGACTTTCGTCCGGATTACTTAAAGCTCAAGAACGTGATCCCAACGCTCGGCAGTTCCTGTCATACGCTCGCGCTGACGGCGACAGCCACACCCTACGTCCGCGCAGACATCATTGAACAACTGGGCTTGTCGCGGCCGGAAACGTTTGTCAGCGGATTCGATCGCCCCAACCTCACCATCGACGTCGTGCACACGGAAAAAGAGCGCGAGAAGATTGCGCGTATAAAACGGCTGGCGAAAAGCCACGAAGGCTCAGGCATCATCTACACGGCCACGCGCAAGGCGGTCGATCAGGTTGCCGGAGAACTGCGCGCTCAGGGGCTTTCCGTCACTGCGTATCACGCCGGCTTGAGCGACGGGGTGCGTGTGAAGGCGCAGGAAGAATTCATGGACGGACGCACGCAAATGATCGTCGCCACGAATGCGTTTGGCATGGGCATCGACAAGAGGGACATCCGCTTTGTGGTTCACTATCAAATGCCGGGTTCGATTGAATCTTACTACCAGGAGATAGGCCGCGCGGGTCGCGATGGACTGCCGTCGTCGTGCGTGCTGTTGTTCAACTACGCCGACAAGAATACTCACGATTTTTTTATTGAGGGCTCGTACCCGTCTGCCGAGCTTGTACGTGATGTTTATCGCGCGCTGATCTCGACCGGACTAAAGCGCATTGAGTTGTCGGCAGCGGAAATCGCCAAGCGCGCCGGAGCGCGAAATGAGATGGCGGTGCAATCGTCGCTCTACCTTTTGGAGCGTGCCGGCCATATCCATCGGCTCGCAAACTCGAAAAACTTTCCCGGCGGACCGGCTCCGTGGGAAAGCAGTAGTACGACCACGAGCGCACCTCGTGAGAAACCGGGACGTCAAGCGCGTTCTATTCTCATGCTGGACAACGTTGCACCTGGCAAGGTGCGAGTGGCGCCGGGCGATGTGGAACGCCGCGCCGGCCTCGAGCGCCGCAAGCTGCGTGAAATGATCGAGTTTTGTTATACGGAGTATTGCTATCGCGCGCACATTCTCGACTACTTCGGCGACAAGCATCACGCGCGGCAGTGCGGCACCTGTGGAAACTGCTCGCCCAACTCCACCGCCCGAGCGCCGTTGAGCGCGGCTGAAACAATCGCCGCGGTTCCGGTAAGCGGACGTACGCGGCGCGCCGCCGGGGCTAAACTGCCGCCACGACGTGAACTGAGCGCTGACGAAACTTTGCGGGTGCGAAAGATACTGGCCTGCGCTGCCCGTTTGAAGGGACGTTTTGGTAAGGGGGTGCTGGCGGCGAGTCTACGCGGATCGGCCGCGAAGAACGTGATGCAGGCTCATCTTAACCAGCTCTCGACTTACGGTTTGTTGAGAGATATGCGTCAGGAAGACATCACTCGTTACATTGACGCCCTGGTGAACGGCGAGTGCTTGCGCGTGAGTGCCGGCACTTATCCCACCATTGCCATTACCGAATTGGGTGAAAGAGTAATGCGGGAACAAGCAGCGATTGAGTTAGCGCTCGAGTGAACTCAACTCTCAGTGACTGGAGCGCAACGCCCGGTTGCAAGCCCTCGCGAAGAGTAAACTCTGCTACGCAAGTGAGCCGCTTGCGCTCCAGGCTCCTACCGAATGACTCCACTGACCGGACTCGACGCGCTCGCATAGAGGCGTTTTGGCATTCGTCCGGCCAAGTACGCCAACCTGCCGGCGTTTATCGCCAGCTTCATCGCTTCCGCCATCTTCGCCGCGTCTTCGGCCTCCGCAATCGCGGTGTTCATCAGCACGGCATCCGCGCCCAACTCCATCGCAATCGCGGCATCACTCGCAGTGCCTACTCCGGCATCGACAATGATCATCGCATCCGGAAGTTGCTCCCGCATGATCCGCAAGTTAGCCGGGTTCTGGATTCCAAGGCCCGACCCAATCGGCGCCGCCAGCGGCATCACCGCCGCACATCCCGCGTCCAGGAGTTTCTTCGCCATGATGAGATCGTCGCTGAAGTAAGGCAGCACTACGAAGCCTTCCTTCGTAAGAACGCGCGCAGCCTCGAGCGTCTGCTCATTGTCGGGAAACAGGGTAACTTGATCGCCGATCACTTCAAGCTTGATCAAATCTGTTCCCAGGGCTTCGCGTGCGAGCCGTGCGGTGCGAATGGCGTCTTGTGCCGTGTAACACCCGGCGGTGTTTGGCAGTATTGCGAGCGACGGGTCGAGATGATCGAGGAACGACTCGCTGCTGCGATCGAGCGGCACGCGTCTGACGGCAACGGTAACCATCTCGGCGCCCGAAGCACGATGCGCGGCCTTCATCTCGTCAAATGATCGATATTTGCCCGTACCGATAATTAATCGAGAATGGAACACGCGGCCGTTAATGCGAAGTTCTTCCGACGAAGCAACTGCTGTTGTAGACATGGACAAATTATATGCGGGCTTCCCTGCTCCGCCTATCGCACATCGTGCCGCCGGAGTTCGTCAGCCGCCACCGACGAAGTGGACAATCTCGATTCTGTCGCCGTGCTGCAGCAGCGTGTTTTCCCACGACACACGCCGGATTACAACTTGATTGAGTTCGATAGCGACTTGTTCAGGTTTCAGATCGAGGGACGCGATGAGTTGCGCGAGTGTGATGGGTTCCGCAAGCTCCCGGCTTTCGCCGTTCACGATGATGCTCAGAGCCGGCGTCGTCATGCCGCAGGAAGAATTACGCGACGGGCTTCGAGCGCTTCGCCCTTCGCTACGGCCCTGATTAGTACGGCGGCGCGACCGCTGGTGAACCCGGGCATGGTTACAGGCAAGCTGGCAACGCCGTTTGGTTGAGTTTTCACTGAATAAATTTGCGGGCGAAATGTGGTGCCTAAGATTTTCACCGAAATCTGGATCCCCTCCAGCGGTTTCGGTCTGATGCCTGACGTGTCTTCCAACATGATGCTAATCGTTAACGACTGGCCGGCGCGGAACTCCGCTTCCTCTAAAATCGTGAGCACGATTCCAGTCTCAGCATTAACGACTTCGCGGGATCCGTTATCCCGACGAGAGTCGTGAACAGAGTAAGCTGATGGCGGCCGGTCGCGGTTTGTTTGATCGAGATTTGGGCGCGGCTCTTCGACCGTTGAATCTTCGTCTGGCACTTCCGGTTCTTCGACGACAGCTTCGGGTTCGGCCTTTTCCGGACTTACAAATGCCATCTGCTCATACAGCGGACCCGCGAGCAATTCTATTTCCGTCTGTTTCGGTTCTACCTCAGAGGTGATCTCGGCTTCGACTTCAACCACCTGCTTGCTGCTCATGCGTTTTAGATCTTCGAGCCGGCCGGCATTGATGGCCGCGCAGATCAGCCGATGCTGCCGCTGCAGCCGCTGAGTCAACACATCTTCCTTGAATCCCGACTCGATCAGGTCTTCATAACGTGAGCGCTTGCTGGCCAGGATCGCCCCGCCTGAATACACCAGCGAAAGGATCAATGGCGACTCCAGACCCTTGTCTTCCGTCTGCACGTGGTAGACGACGCCTTCGTATTCGATGTCAGTATTAAAACCGGTTATCACGATTTAGAAAGGTAGAACTCAGATGAATTTTGTGGGCCGTGGTCGGGAGCTTTGGCTCAAGCTCAGTTTGGAGTTTACACAGCGATTTTTGCAGGGTCAATTAAGAAATTTTTCTCAACATTCGCGCCAGTAAGGTTGCTTGACACCCCTGATCAGTTCGACTAGGATTCGGCTTGTACAATGATTCTCAATCTGAAATGACGTCGAGTGATCTAACGCGATCGTGCGTACAGGTCTGCCACAGGCACGGACTTGAACTGCGAAGCGATCGTGGGGGCGAGAATGAATTTTAGTCTTACCGACTACCTGCCGATTTTACTGATCTTCGTCGTGGCCGCAGGCTTCGCGGTCGGCAACGTCTTCATTTCGCAATTCATCGGGCAAAGAAAACAAACGCGCACCAAGATGATGCCGTATGAGTGCGGCAAGGATCCGGTCGGCACTGCGCGTGAACGCTTCTCGGTCAAGTTTTACCTGATCGCGATGATCTTCATTTTGTTTGATATTGAAGTCATCTTCCTCGTGCCCTGGGCGGTAGTCTTCAAAACTTTGGCGACGCCGGCTTATGGCTTACGGACTCTCGTTTACGTGGAGATGATGGTGTTCGTCGCGTTATTGCTGGTTGGCTACATTTACGTGGTGAAGAAGGGCGCGTTCGATTGGGGCGAAACGGCCCGGCGAGAAGCTGAAGCGGAGGCGCGTTTGTTGGCCGACATGGATCAGCGGAAGCGACAGGCGGCACGACCGGCAGCTTAAGTAAAAGGATAGCGGATGGGTTTAGAAAACATCATTGCCGAGGCATTGCCGGAAGTTCTGACCACGCGGCTGGACTCGCTCATCAACTGGGCGCGCAAGTCGTCGCTGTGGCCGGCGACGTTTGGACTGGCGTGTTGCGCTATTGAAATGATGAACGCCACTTCCTCGCGCAACGACCTGGCGCGGTTCGGTTCGGAAGTTTTTCGCGCCAGCCCGCGACAGGCAGACGTGATGATCGTGTCGGGACGTGTTTCGCGGAAAATGGCCCCGGTGCTGCGACGCATTTACGATCAAATGCCCGAGCCGAAGTGGGTGATTTCCATGGGAGCGTGCGCCACTTCGGGCGGCGTGTTTGACAACTATGCGATCGTGCAAGGCGTCGACAAGATTGTTCCGGTTGACGTGTACATCCCTGGCTGTCCGCCGCGGCCCGAGATGTTGATTCACGCGGTCATGATGTTACAGGACAAAGTAATGAAGGAATCGTCGCTGGATCGTCGAGACGTTCCCGAAGAAGAAGCGCGTGGTGCTGCGGTTCCGGGCACGTTACCGATTACAGACGGTTCGACAGTGATTGCCGAAGCTTCAGAATCGCGCCCCTATTCAATTGCATCGCGACACGAACGCCGGCGTTCGTCGTAGCAGCGGATAATTTTTTCAATGAACACAGGGGAAAACAGCGAGCAAGTCTTGCCCGAACAGCCGATAACTTCAGATCAGAAAACGACGCCGTCCCAAGTGGTGACGGCGTTGCAGCGTGAGCACGAGAGCTGGATTACCGGCATTTCCGAAGCGCTGGGTGAAGTAACTGCCGTCGTTTCCAGGGAACAGATCGCCGCCGTCTGCACAGCTCTCAAAGCTGATCCTGAGGGGCGCTTCGATTTTCTCGCAGACATTTGTGGTGTCGATAACGGCGTGGAAGAAGAGCCGCGCTTTGAAGTGAACTATCACCTCTTCTCAACGACGAAACATCATCGCCTGCGATTGAAGGTGCAGTTGGATGAAGCGGACGCACGCGTGCCGACAGTTACCGGCGTGTGGCGCACAGCTAACTGGCACGAACGCGAGACGTTTGATTTGTTTGGCATCATCTTCGAGGGACACCCCGATTTGCGGAGAATACTTTTGCCGGACGACTGGCAAGGTTACGCGCTGCGCAAGGACTTTCCGTTGCGCGGGTATGAGCCGTACAGCCTAAAGTAGTTCAAGTTTCAAGTTTCAAGTTCCAAGTCAGGAGAACTCGAAACTCGGAACTCGGAACTCGAAACTCGGATTTTTATGAGCCTTAACATTCCGCCGCAGTTTGAGATCGTCGACCGTCCACTGGACACGCAGATGACGCTTTCAATGGGTCCGCAGCACCCGTCGACTCACGGCGTATTGCGTTTGGAGTTAGTCCTGGACGGCGAATCAGTTGTTAAGGCCACCCCGGATATTGGGTATCTCCATACCGGGATGGAGAAGCTCTTTGAATATAAGAAGTATCAACAGGGGATCGTCATTACCGATCGCATGGATTACCTCAATCCGCTCGGTAACAATCTGGGCTATGTGATGGCCGTCGAGAAACTGCTGGAGCTTGAAATCCCCGAGCGGGCGCAAACCATCCGGGTACTGATGTGTGAGTTGCAGCGCATTGCTTCTCACCTTGTGTGGCTGGGAACACATGCGCTCGACATCGGCGCGATGACCGTCTTTTTCTACTGCTTCCGCGAACGCGAAAAGATTCTCAACCTGATCGAGGCTGCTTCAGGCGGACGCTTGACGCCGTCATATTTTCGCATCGGCGGTCTGATGATGGATCTGCCTTCAGGTTTCGAAAGACGCGTGCAGCAGTTTCAGGACGGTTTTATCAAGGCAGTCGATGAGTTTCATACCCTCCTGACCGGCAATCGCATCTTTCAAAAGCGAACGCAGGATGTTGGCGTAATCTCCGCCGAAGATGCGATCGACTGGGGACTTTCCGGCCCGTGCCTGCGTGGCAGCGGCGTGAACCTCGACGTGCGGCGTGCCAATCCCTACAGCGGTTACGAAAAATACGATTTCGAAGTGCCGACCGAGACAGGCGGCGACGTGTGGGCGCGCTACCTCGTGCGCATGCGAGAGCTGAAGGAATCACACAAGATTGTGGCGCAGGCACTTGGCAGGTTGAAACCGGGACCCGTGAAGGCTGACGCTCCCAAGGTTGTGCTGCCCGATCGCGAAGCGATGAAGACGCACATGGATGCGCTGATTCATCATTTCCTAATCGTCGCCGAAGGCTTTGACGTGCCGGCAGGCGAAGTCTATCACCCGATTGAGGGT